>NZ_AWXA01000052.1:0-521 GCF_000478965.1 Megasphaera vaginalis (ex Srinivasan et al. 2021) | reverse complement strand
GCAGCTGCTCAAGCGATACCCGACAGAAATGGATGCAAAAGAGCAGAAGCTGCGGCTGGCGAAACTGGAGCAGGAAGTAAAAGCCACGGCCCAGGACGCCGACGATAACGTCCAGATTGTTGATGATGTAGGAGAGGAAGCACATGAAGACAGTCAGGTTGAGTAATATCGTAGCGCCTCACTTCTGGGGGCTGCACCGCGACATCAAGAGCCATGGCCACACGTACTACTGGCTGGAAGGCGGGCGCGGCAGCACGAAGTCGTCGGCGATGAGCCTGGAGATTCCGCAGCTCTTGATTAAGAATCCGGGCTGTCACGCCGTGGTGCTGCGTAAAGTGGGCAACACTATCAAGAATAGCGTCTACCCGCAAATGCAGTGGGGCATTGACGCGCTGGGGCTTACCAGTAAGTTCAGGTTCAAGACGAGCCCGCACGAGATTACCTATAAGAAAACCGGGCAGAAGATTCTGTTTTTCGGTGTAGATGATCCACAGAAGATCAAGTCCATCAAATTGCCGTTT
>NZ_AWXA01000051.1:0-106107 GCF_000478965.1 Megasphaera vaginalis (ex Srinivasan et al. 2021) | reverse complement strand
TTTTTTTCGTTATTTGATTATCTGCTGCTCGACAATGATTGTTTGTTTCAGGAGATTGAACCGGACCATGTAGATAATCCAGCCGATAAATGTCGCGAAACAACCGCTGAAAAAGGTGATGCCGTCTGTTGTCGTCAGCGCATAAAAACAGTAAATAATGGAAGCGCCGGCGAGAAAATACGAAGTATTCCGATTACATACGGCGTTATCAATATGTTCTTTTTCCAAAATCGTCTTCAGCGCGGCAGCACAGAAGATATACGGGATGACATTGGTAACGACGGCAAGATTGGCGAGTAATTCGAACTGCTGCGCCAATGTCGGACTGATCGTCATAAAGGCCAGACAGGTCTGCATGCAGAGAATGAGGAACATGCCTTTTAGCGGCACATCGGCGTTGGTAACCTTGGCGAATATTTTCGGGAAAAGCCCTCGTTGAGCGCTGGTTTTGAATACGCGGGCCAAGGTAAACTGCCAGGAAAGGAGCGAGCCGGCACAGGAGAAAACCATCAATCCCATGACGACTTTACCTGCCGTGGAGCCCAGCATGGCGGAAAAAGCCAAGCCGAAAGGAGCGCTGGAAGCCAGGATGTCCCCGTTGGGAAGGATGCCGGCAATGGCATTGGTCGAAGCGACGTAGATCACAGCGACACCGAGGGTGCTGACAAAGGTCGCAATCGGTACGGAACGCTGCGGGTTTTCAACGGCGTCCATGTTGACGGCAGCCGATTCGAGACCGAGGAAAGACCACAATGTCAGGGCAATGGAATTGCCGACGGCGTCGCTCAGGCCGAAGCCGTTCGGATTCCACGAACTGAGCCAGGTCGCCGGATCAAACCAGAACCAGCCGATGATGGAGATGCCCAGAACGGGAATGATGGCGCCCCAGATCGTTACGGTACTCAATTTACCGGAATAACGGGAACCGCTGAAGTTCAGCGCGGCAGCCGTCCAAAGCAAGGCAATTGTATAAAGACACGTCTGTACAGGCGAGAATTCGGTTTCGAGGAAACCGGCGCCGTAACCGACGGCGGAAATGGCAATAGCTACATTTGCAATGACGATTGAAACTGCATAGGCGTAGTTTGCCATAAAATGTCCTATTCGTCCGAACGCGTATTCGGTGTAACCGCCCATACCGCCGGGCTTGGTTGAAAACATGCCGCATCTGGCAAAAGTCATGGCCAGCGCAAGCGAACCGAAGGCTGTAATAAGCCAGGAGATGATCGAAATAGTCCCTACTTCGGCAAGTTTTGTCGGCAACATGATAATACCTGCTCCCAACATATTGGCGGCAGTGATGAACGTCAGCTGCACCAAAGACATTTTACGGCGTGAATTTTTCATTATCAGTCCTTCTTTCATAAGCAGCCATACAATCTGCTTCAAATTTAAAAATCAACTTATTCTATCATTTATCTTCTCAAATGCAAATACTTTTTTTGTAAAAAAAATTCGGGGAAACCTTGTGTTTCTGCGGATTTAGACGGCGTTTTCGTAGGAGGTTGAAGCAGATGGCTGAAAAATGGCTTTATACCGCATAGTTTGAAAATTTTCTGCCGGCGGGACCGAACGGGAAGCGTATTACCGTTGGTGTTTTGATATGATACAAGTAGCCGATATTACATATAGGAATATATAAACGGAAGGTAAATAGAGCGTGTTGGCATAATATGTTATTATAGGTATCCTGATTGCCGGCCTTTCGCGAAGGAGCCGGTACTTCTGCAGGCGACAGCGGCAGACCGATGCTTGACGGCGCGCGGTTGCGACCGGTAAATAGCCGAACGCCATCGGCATGGCGGGCACTTTTGCGGCAATTCGGGCCGTGGCGGCAGGAAAAAGAGAGGGCAGTTTGTCGGGGTCAATTGCGTTCAGCCCGAAGATGGAGTACAATTGCTCCAACAGAGGTAATTAACGACGCGCTTCTGTCGGCGATCTGTCCCGAACAGCGATGAAGCGGCAGTGCGGCGGTGCGGCACCAGGAGGGAAGCGCCCGGCTTATCCGTTACGGCCGTCGCCGCCGGTTGCTGCGGAGTTGACAGGTGTTTCTGTCAGCGGTGGAGCGTCGTTTAGGGGGAGAGGGCAATAGATGGGGGAAGAAAATAAGGTATCCAAATATTTGTTTTTGGTGAGTATGGTCATTTTCGGCACAATCGGTATCTTTCGCCGCCTGCTGCCTATCGATTCAGTTATGCTGGTCTTCCTGCGCGGCGCCGGAGGTGCTTTGGTTCTGACGTTATTTCTGTTGATTTGCAGGCGCCATCCCGATTTCGACGGTATTCGGAGAAATTTGGCAAAGCTGACCGTTTCCGGTATCTTTCTGGGACTTAACTGGATTTTTCTTTTTGAATCGTATACGTATACGACAGTTGCTACGGCGACCCTTTGTTACTACATGTCTCCTGTTTTTCTTATTATCGCTTCGGTATTTTTCTTGCATGAGACCATGAGTTTGCCGAAGGGGTTCTGTGTTTTGCTTGCGATTATCGGCATGGTGTTTGTTTCCGGCGTTCCTGAAAGCGGTATTCCCCAAGCCGCCGAACTGCGCGGCGTCGTTTGCGGGCTGGCTGCCGCCGTCTTTTACACGGCGATGATCATGACCAACAAAATGATTCACCACATCGGCGCCTATGACAAGACGATCGTTCAGTTGGCGGTGGCCGCAGTTGCGCTGATACCGTATTTGACGGTTACGCAAGGCTGGTCATCTTTCCAACTGACGGGACTGACGTTGGTTTTGCTGGCCGTCGTTATCATTGTCCATACAGGCATTGCCTGCGCCATCTACTTCAGCACGATGGAATCGTTGAAGGCGCAAACGATCGCCGTGTTCAGTTACGTCGATCCGATTACGGCGATCTTGCTGTCGGCGCTGCTTCTGCATGAACCGATGAGTCTTCTTAACGGGATCGGCGCCGTCATGGTCTTGGGAGCGGCTGTTCTTTGTGACAAGTGCTCATGACATATAGTTTCTGTTTGTGTTGCGAAAGGAGTCTGGCCTATGAAAACGATTATGGCATTTTACTTAAACGGTTGTCCTTATTGTGCCAATGCAAAGAAAGCGGTTGAAGAATTGACGCGGGAAAATGCGGCATATCAATCGATTGATCTGACCTGGTATGAAGAAACGGAACATGCCGACCTGTTGCCGGCGCACCCCTATACATATGTACCCAATATGTTCGTTGACGATGAAAAACGGTATGAAGCGCATCCCGGGGAAATGTACGACGAAACGAAGGCAAAGATCAAGGCTGTTTTTGACAGTGTACTTTAAAAGAGCGCTATTGCGTGCAGAGAGGTGGTGCGGCTGTATGGTCAAGGGCAAGACGTATCTCCTGGCAGGCTTTGCCGGATTGCTTTTGCTTCAAGGAACGACGGCTGCCGATGTTGCCGGCTGGGAACAACGTGCCGTCACTTCCGGCCTTGCCGGTATGTCGGCCATGCCGGCGGAAACCCGAGCCGTAGGCGGCAGCGAAGCGTTGCGGGACGCCTTGGGATTTGCGCCGTTGGCGCTGCCGGCGGAGGATCAATTTGCGGCAATTGATTATCGGGTCATTTCCGGGGTACTGGCGCAGATCAGCTATACGAATCGGACCGGTGTGCAGGAGATCATTGTCCGCAAGGAGGCGCTGCGCAACGTAGGACCGTTGCCGAACATCAGCGGTCTTACCGCGGCTGACTGGCAGTATCAGATTTACGGCGGCAGTGTCGTATCCGTCGCTGCAGACGCTTTGACGGAAAGCTATGCCGCTGCTTGGCATGACCGCACTTTCGCTTACGCAGTCATGACGAGAGGGGTGACGGAGGCAACGTTTAAGGCTGTTGTCTCCGCTTTGATCGGCAAGACGCAGGGCGATGTCCCGGCGGTGCCGAATCCTGTCGTCGTTTACGGCAATCTGGAAGAGGTCGCGTCCGCCGTCGGCTTTCGGCCGCTGACACTGCCTGCCGGCAGTCATTACCGACTTGTCGGCTGCAGCGTCATTTCCGGCGTGACGGCACAGGCGGCATATAAGGATTATACGATTAAGAATAATGACGAATTTTTTGTCCGCAAAGCGCGGTATCGTGATGTTCGAATGAAGGATATCAGCGGACTGGCGGCCGATTGCTGGCAGAAGAGGAAAATCGGCCGCCAGCAGGTCGTCGTCGGTTCATACCGTGTAGGGCCAAACGGTACGGGTACCTATGCCGCTTATTGGCGGGACGGCGATTACGTTTACGCCGCTTTTTCCCGGGAAACGACGGCAGAGCAGTTCGTTGCCGACGTGGCGGACTTGGTGGAAGCGGAAAGCGCTGCTGCAGGCAGGTGAGCACGCAGGTAATGCCGGAAACGGCGTGTTCAGGTGCAGGAGAACGCCGTCTTCCGCGGCTGCAGAACGGTTGCGGTCAGGCATTAAGGGGGTTATGCCATGATGAAAGAATTGGAATTGTTTAAAGTGGAAAACTATTACGGTTTCGACCAGTCGCTGTTTTCTGACAGATGGATGAATATCGGCGGTTGCGGTGCCGTTGTCGCCTGTGACATCAGCATTTATCTGGCCCGGCGTTTCGGGTTGGATCACGTATATCCTTTTTCCAAGGATACGATTACGGCGTCGGAGTATATTCGGTTCTCCCAGATCATGAAGCCGTATTTGCGGCCGCGTATGACGGGAATTAATACGCTTGAGGTCTGGATGTACGGATACCGTAATTATTTGAAGAGCGTCGGGGAAACGCGTATTTCCATGAAAGGACTGAACAGCGACTGTTCCTTCGAAACGATGCGCGAAGCGTTGAAAAGGCAGATTGACAGTTCCATGGCAGTGCCGTATCTTAATTTGCAGCACCATAATCCGAACTTTACCAATTATGTCTGGCACTGGTTTTGGCTGGCAGGGTATGAAGAATTTGAAGATTCTTTTATGGTTAAGGCCGTGACATACGGCACGTATCACTGGTTCTCTTTTCCCGATTTGTGGAACAGCGGTTATACGAAAAAGGGCGGTATGATTTTGATCAATCTGCCGTGGGACAGATAACGGAGGCGTACGGATGCTGTATCTTATTAAATGGCTTTACGCCTGGTTCATGCCTTTAGGATTCGTTGTCGCGGCGTTCGTCGTCGCGTCTGCGCGTTTAATCAAAAATCAAGAAAAAGGTCACAGCGCCATTGCGCTCCTGACCTTTTTTTTATATCTGTCTTCGTTGGAGCCTATCGGAAATATGCTTATTTCCTCTTTGGAGGATCGATATATTCAGCCGGCTGTGCCTCTTCAGGCTGAGGCCATCGTCGTACTCGGCGGCGGTTCGTATGGCGGCGTTGCCGACCTGAACGGTTCCGGTCAGGTCGGCGATATAGCGGCCAATCGGCTTTTGACGGCATTGCGTCTGCAACGACAGATGCAGATGCCGATCGTCTTATCCGGCGGCGTCGTTTTTGCTGAAGACGGGAACGAAAGCGCTATCGAGAAGCGGGTGCTGATAGAGGCCGGCGTGCCGGAAACGATGATTTATACCGAAGACAACAGCAGAAATACGGCGGAAAATGCGGCGTATACGATGCAGCTGTGCAGAGAGCACGGCTGGAAAAGCATTATTCTGCTTACGAGTGCCTTCCATATGCCGCGGGCAATGGGATTTTTTTCTCAGAAAGAAACGGTCGTCCGCCCGTATCCTTGCGATTACCAGGCAAGCCGGCCGCTGACGATTACCCCTTTTTCCCTGATTCCCAATGTGCAGGGGTTGTATAATACGACATTGGCTGTAAAAGAATATGCCGGTATGGGGGCGCATTACCTGGGATTTCAGTAAAAAGAAAGTAAGAAACGTAAAAAAATGGGACGTATTTCGTCCATACAGTTGCAAAAATGATCCCGATATGTCATAATAAACACAACAAATAGTTTTGATGACAGTTGAGTGTATGTTTGGTCATAAATGAAGGAGTGTTTCATGATGATTAAAGTCGGGATTAACGGGTTCGGTCGTATCGGTCGTTTTGTTTTCCGTGCGGCACAGACTCGGAATGATATGGAGATTGTCGGGATCAATGATTTGTGCCCTGTCGACTATATGGCGTATATGCTTAAATACGACACGATGCACGGCCGGTTTGACGGCACTGTCGAAGCCGATATGGAACGCAGTGAATTGATTGTTAACGGCAAACGCATTCGGGTTACTGCTGAAATGGATCCTGCCGATTTGAAGTGGGATGCCGTCGGGGCGGAATATGTCGTCGAATCGACCGGACGTTTTCTGACGCTGGACCTGGCTGAAAAACATTTGCAAGCCGGCGCGAAATACGTTGTGCTTTCCGCTCCTTCTAAGGAAGGAAAAGACGGCCGACAAGCGGATATGTTCGTTTGCGGTGTCAACACGGATACGTATCAGGGGCAGAAGATCGTTTCCAATGCTTCCTGCACGACGAATTGTCTGGCGCCGATTGCCAAAGTGCTCAACGATGCCTTTGGCATTAAGGACGGCCTGATGACGACTGTCCATTCGACGACGGCGACGCAGAAGACTGTCGACGGTCCGTCTCTGAAAGATTGGCGCGGCGGCCGTGCGGCATCGGACAACATCATCCCTTCTTCGACCGGGGCGGCTAAAGCCGTCGGCAAGGTTATTCCCGCATTGGACGGAAAGCTGACGGGGATGGCCATGCGCGTGCCGACTCTGGATGTATCGGTCGTCGATTTGACGGCGAATCTGATTAAGCCGGCGACGTATGAAGATATCTGCCGGGCCATGCGGCAGGCGTCGGCAGGCGAATTGAAAGGCGTTCTGGGATATACGGAAGATGACGTTGTTTCTTCCGACTTCCTCGGTACGACACTGACTTCCGTTTTTGATGCTAAGGCCGGGATTTCTTTAACCGATACCTTTGTTAAAGTTATTTCTTGGTATGATAATGAAATCGGTTATTCCAATAAAGTTTGCGATTTGATCGCCAAAATGAACGATTATAACAGCCGTCGCTGATGTTGCCGGCACGTTGGCAGCGGTGAGGCGGACGAAAAGACAGGCAGGAGAGACGGGTCTCCTGCCTGTTCACGTATACGGCGATTTGTCTTATAATAGAACACGTATAAAGGAGGAGGCTGACGATGAAAACCAAAAATACCGTTATGCTCGTCATCATGGATGGTTTCGGCTGTAGTGACGATGTTCATGACAATGCAGTGGCGGCGGCCGATTTGAAGGTCTTGCCGAAATTATGGAAAGAATATCCCCATTCTTATTTGGAAGCGTCGGCAGAAGCCGTCGGCTTGCCGCATGGACAGATAGGAAATTCCGAAGTCGGCCATTTAAATATCGGTGCCGGCCGTATCGTATACCAATCGCTGACCAAGATTACAAATGATATTGGCAGCGGCGCGTTTTTTGAAAAAGAAGCGCTTGTAGACGCAATGGAACAGGCGAAAGCCCATAACGGTGCGTTGCATCTGATGGGATTGGTTTCCCCGGGCGGTGTGCACAGCAGCGAACGGCATCTGTACGGATTGTTGGAAATGGCCAAGCGCAGCGGTGTGAAAAACGTGTACATTCATGCCTTTCTGGACGGCCGTGACGTGTTGCCGCGCAGTGCCGAACTGTACATCCGGGAATTGGAGGACAGGTGCGCCGCTCTCGGCGTAGGGGAGATCGCCACCGTCAGCGGCCGGTATTATGCCATGGATCGCGATCGGCGGTGGGAGCGTACCGAGAAGGCTTATAACGCCGTCGTTTACGGCAGCGGCGAGACGGCGGCAACGGCGCAGGCTTGTCTGGCGGCTTCTTATGAAAAAGGCCTTTCCGATGAATTCGTGCTGCCTACGGTGATTCATAAACATTGCTTGGAAGACGGGGACAGCGTTATTTTCTTCAACTTCCGGCCCGATAGAGCCAGACAGTTGACGACGGCTTTGGCAGCCGACGACTTCGACGGCTTTGTCAGGCCGGAAAAACTGCGGCTTTATGTGGCGACGATGACCCGTTATGAAGATACGCTGCCCGTTCATGTCGTGTACGATAAGGAACATTTGGACAACACCTTAGGAGAAGTTCTGGCCAAGGCCGGGAAGAAACAGCTGCGAATAGCGGAAACGGAAAAGTATGCTCATGTGACGTATTTCTTCAATGGCGGCGAAGAGGCGCCGAATGAAGGCGAAGACCGTATTCTCGTGCCGTCGCCGAAAGTCGCTACCTATGATCTGCAGCCTGAAATGAATGCGCCGGCGGTGACGGAAAAAGCGGTTGCCGCCATACACGAAGGGACGTATGACATGATCATACTGAACTTCGCCAATCCCGATATGGTGGGACACACCGGTGTATTGCCAGCTGCCGTTAAGGCGGTGGAAACTGTCGATACCTGTATCGGCAAGATCGCAGAAGCCCTGCGCTCCCGAGGCGGGCACTTATTGATCATTGCCGATCACGGCAATGCTGAACGCATGACGGATACGAAGACGGGATCGCCGTATACGGCACATACGACAAATCATGTTCCGTGCATTTTATTCAGCGACGCCTGGCGGGGCGGTCATCTTCATGACGGCATTTTAGCCGATGTGGCGCCGACGTTGCTGTACCTTGCCGGTATGAAGCAGCCGCAAGAAATGACGGGGCATAATCTGCTTGACGAATAACAAGAAATAGCTTGCATGACAAATAGAGTACAACAATTTTTATATAGACAGCATAAATAAAGAAAAATACGGAAATGAAGAAAGCCGACTTACGGAAAAACTCGCTATATGTAATTTACAATAGTTTCATTCTAGTATATATTTATAGCATAGGAATGAAATAATTTCCCCTTTTCAGGGAAACTAGCTGTTTAATTCAGTAAGGAGGATATGTGATGGCAGTAAAAATCGGTATTAGTGGATTTGGCAGGATTGGGAGATGTACGTTTCGTACGGCTTTATTACATCCCGAAGTCGAAATTGCGGCGCTGAATAATCGATCTGTCGGACCTATCATGGCGGATTTGTTGAAGTTCGATACGGTACACGGTACCTGGGATCATGACGTTTCGTTTGACAGTGAACGGCAGTGTTTGCTTGTTGACGGCCGCAGCATTCCTGTGACGAATGAAACGGATCCGGCCAATATTCCGTGGAAAACGCTGGGCGTAGATATTGTCGTCGAATCGACGGGTAAATTTAAGGACCATGCTTCGGCTTCGAAACATTTGGCCGGCGGCGCCAAGAAGGTCATCATTACAGCGCCCGGAAAAGAGCCGGATGCAACGATTGTTATGGGGGTCAATGAAGAAACATATGATCCGGCAACGCATCACATCATTTCCAACGGTTCCTGCACGACGAACTGTCTGGCTCCCATTGCCAAAGTGCTTTCCAGTGAGTTCGGCATCGTTCGCGGCATGATGACGACTGTCCATTCATATACGAACGATCAGCATCTTGTTGACAGCGTTCACAAGGATCTGCGTCGTGCCCGCTGCGCTACGCAGGCCATTATTCCGACTTCGACCGGAGCCGCACAGGCGGTTGCGCTCGTGCTCCCCGAGCTGAAAGGGAAATTTACGGGCATGGCGCTGCGCGTGCCGACGCCGAATGTATCCATGACGGATCTGGTTGCCGTTTTGGGTAAAAAAGTAACCAAGGAAGCTGTCAATCAGGCTTTGAAAAAGTGGGCCGACGGCCCGTTGAAAGGAATTCTTGCGTATTCGGAAGACGCTACGGTGTCATCCGATTATATCAGTGATACACACAGTTCTATTGTCGATGCCTTGGATACACGTGTCGTAGGCGATGATATGGTCAAGGTCGTCGCTTGGTACGACAATGAATGGGGATATTCGTTGCGAGTGAATGACCTGGCGGGATATATTGCTTCTAAAGGCGTTTAGCATGTAAATGCAGCAGATAAGGCGGACAATCAGAGGAGGAAAAGGAATGGAAAATAATCTTCTCGATATGTTTCAGAAGATCGCGCCCGACGTCATGAGCACGATCAAAGAAAGATATCTCTTGTTGCGCCACATTTCTGATGCTGAACCGGTAGGGCGCCGGACGCTGGCGACTTTATCCGGACTTTCCGAACGGGTAGTACGGGCACATGTGGACGTACTGCGGCGCAGCGGCATTGTTCGTTTCACGTCGATGGGAATCGAAATGGAACCGGAAGGTAAACGGCTGATGCCGGAACTGCTGGAATGCTTTCTGCGTCTGAATAATTTGGATGACATGCAAGAACGGCTTTGCCAGGCCTTACAATTGGATTCCGTGTATATTGTTCCCGGAAATTGCGATGACGACCAGACGGCGAAAGAAGAATTGGGGCGTCGCGGCGCCGACTGCCTGACGGCTCTGTTCGGTACGGTTCGTGCCGTTGCCGTCAGCGGCGGTTCAACGATGGCTGCCGTCGCGGCACAGCTGCCGCAGCAAAATGCGTCTCTTACCGTCGTGCCCGCTCGGGGCGGATTGGGTAATCGCGTGAAATTGCAGGCGAATTATATTGCCGAAATGATTGCCGCCAAAACGGGCGGTAAGTCGCACATGCTGCACGTATCCGATGAATTGAGCGCGGCGGCATTAAAGGTAATGATGGAATCCGACGAACAGACGAAGGCGAGCGTGACGTTGGCCCAACGCGCCGACGTGTTGCTGTACGGTATCGGTCGTGCCGATGTCATGGCTGCGCGGCGAGGATTTTCCGAAGCCAAAAGGCGGGAGCTTCAGGCAGCCGGCGCGGCGGGAGAGGCCTTGGGCTGTTATTGTAATCTGGAAGGTAAGATCGTATATGTCACCAATAATGTCGGAATCACGCTTGAGGATATCCGGCAGCACTCACATGTCATAGCCGTCTCCGGCGGCGCGGCGAAGGCGGAAGCCATTGTTTCCGTTATGCGCGCCTGTAAGCGCGGTGTTTTGGTCACCGATGAAGGAGCGGCTGAAAAAATCATGACCTTGATCTAATCAGCAGAAAGGGTGTATACCATGGTGAAAATAGGGATTAACGGCTTCGGCCGCATTGGCAGACAGGTTTTTAAAATTGCGCAGCGTTTTAGAGAGGAAATCGAAGTTGTCGGTATTAATGATGTCGGCTCACCGAAACAGATGGCCCATTTGTTAAAATATGACAGCATTTTCGGAACGATGCCCAATGAAGTCACGTACGATGAGCGTCATATCATTGTCGACGGCACGCCGTATCCGCTGTTTGCCGAAAAGAATATCAAAAATATTGACTGGAATGCATTGGGCGCTGAAATTATCGTTGAATCGTCCGGCGTTTACGCCGGCAGGATCAGTCCGTCTTCTCAAGATCGCCTGCCCTTGGGCGGTACAGTCAAGAAAGTCATTATTACGGCGCCGTCGACAATCGACGACATTACCATCGTTCTCGGCGTTAACGAAGATAAGTACGAGCCGCAGAAACACCATGTCATTTCCGGCGCATCCTGCACGACCGGCGGCTTGGCGGCGATTTATAAGCTGATGAATGACACGTACGGCATTAAACGCGGCATGACGACGTCGGTTCATTCCTATACAAATGACCAGAAAATTTTGGACGTCTCTCACCGCGATTTGCGGCGGGCCCGCGCTGCCGGCATGTCGATCATTCCGACAACAACCGGTGCGGCCGAGGCGATTGCCAAGGTGTTGCCGGAATGCAAAAATAAATTGGTTTGCCACGCTGTGCGCGTGCCGACGCCGGATGTTTCCGTCATTGATATCGTCTTGGAACTGGCGACGGGCGGCGTGACGGCCGAAGCTGTTAATGAAACGTTTAAAGCCGCGGCGGCAGGCGCCTATAAAGGAATTCTTGCCGTCAGTGAAGAGGAACTGGTTTCTGTCGATTACAGAGGCAATGAAAATACGGCTACCATTGATCTGCCGTTGACGCTTACGATGGAGGGCGGCATGGTCAAGATTGTTGCCTGGTATGATAATGAATGGGGATATTCCCGCCGCATCATTGACCTGATCCGTCTGCTTGTGTCCAGAGGCTTATAAAAAAGCCGGTACTGCAAAACTCGACAGGCAGCGTATAAGAGGATATGGAGGATATTGTTTATGAAAAAAATGATTACTGATATCGATGTAACAGGTAAAAAAGTATTTGTTCGCGCCGACTTCAATGTGCCCTTAGATGAAAACGGCGTTATTACGGATGATACCCGTATTCAGAAAACGCTGCCGACAATCCGGTACTTGCTGGATCATCGGGCTGCCGTCATTTTAGCCAGTCATCTCGGCAGACCGAAGGGAGAGGCCAAGCCGGAGTTTTCTCTTCGCCCCGTGGCCGGCCGGCTGTCCGAGCTCTTGGGATTTACCGTGAAAATGGCGCCCGATTGCATCGGCGGCGAAACAGAAACGTTGGCGGCGGCGCTGCAGCCCGGTGAGGTGCTGTTGTTGGAAAATTTGCGTTATCATCGGGAAGAGGAAAAGAATGACGCCGGCTTTGCGCAGGCTTTGGCCGGGCTAGCCGATATCGGCATCAACGACGCTTTCGGCTGTTGCCACAGGGCGCATGCTTCCGTTGCCGGGATCGCTGATTTTCTGCCAATGGCGGCAGGTTTCTTATTGGCTAAAGAAATACGCTTTATCGGCGGCGCCGTAGATGATCCGCAGCATCCTTTTGCGGCTGTTATCGGCGGTGCCAAGGTTTCCGATAAGATTGAAGTCATCTCTAATTTGCTGCCGAAAGTTGACGTCATGATCATCGGCGGCGGCATGGCCAATACTTTTTTAGCGGCGCAGGGCTATAGCGTCGGCAAATCGCTGGTTGAAACGGACAAGATCGAATTGGCAAAATCGCTGCTCGCTGAAGCGGCAAAGACAAATACGACGCTGCTGCTGCCTTCCGATGTAACGGTGGCATCCGCCTTTTCCGCCGCTGCCGATTACCGTGTCGTGGCGCGCGACGCCGTTCCGGAAGATTGGATGATTCTCGATATCGGGCCCGAAAGCTGTGCCGCTTTTGCCGAGGCACTGGCGGCAATGAAGCTTATCGTCTGGAACGGGCCGATGGGCGTTTTTGAAATGGAGCCGTTTGCCAAGGGGACTGTTGCCGTAGCCCAAGCTGTGGCGTCTTCAGCGGCCGTATCGATCGTCGGCGGCGGCGATTCCGTTTCTGCTGTCAATAAAACGGGGCTTGCCGATCAGATTACGCATATCTCGACAGGCGGCGGCGCTTCTCTCGAATACCTCGAAGGGAAGGATCTGCCCGGTATTGCCGTGCTGTCTGATAAATAAAAAAAGCAACAACGTCAATGGAGGTTTGATCAGTGAGAAAAACGATTATTGCAGGAAATTGGAAAATGAATCATCTCGGCAGCGATGTTGATTCGACGTTAAAAGCGTTGACGAAGGCTGTAGGTACAAGCAGCAAAGCGGAGATCGTTATCGCTCCTGTTTTTCCTTATCTGGCGTCGGCAGTTGCCTTGACCAAGGGGACGCCTGTTCGAATTGCGGCGCAGAATATGCATTGGAAAGACAAGGGAGCCTATACGGGCGAAGTTTCGCCGGCCATGCTCGTTGACCTCGGCGTATCCCATGTCATTATCGGTCATTCTGAACGCCGCATGGATTGCAATGAACGTGATGCGACTGTCAACTTGAAAGTGAAAGCCGCTTTGGCTCACGGACTGACGCCGATCATGTGCTGCGGCGAAACGCTGGAGCAACGTGAAAAAGGAGATATGCAGTCGTGGATTGAAGGGCAGATTGAAAAGGGCCTGGCAGCCATCACACCGGAACAGATGCGGTCTGTCGTCATCGCTTACGAACCGATCTGGGCTATCGGGACGGGGAAGACGGCCAGTGCTGCGCAGGCAGAAGAGGTCTGTGCCATCATTCGCAGGAAGATAGCGGCGCTTTATGACCGCGCTTTGGCTGACGACGTGTCCATCTTATACGGCGGCAGTGTCAAAGGCGGCAACATTGCCGAATTGACCGGCTCCGCCGACATTGACGGCGCTCTCGTCGGCGGCGCCAGTTTGCAAGCTGAGGATTTTATGGCAATCATCGACAATGCCGTCATTAAATAATTGTTCAACCGAGATCAAGCATGCCGAAATGTTTTTCGGCATGCTTTTTCTGTAACGACGGCGGCCATTAACATATGGAATATTAAAACGGCATATGGTATAATGCAGATTGAAATGTAAAATTTACGGAAAGTGTGTAAAGAATATGATACAGAACGTAAATTTTATAGAGAATTAGTAAAGTTTACTTGACGGAATATTCGCTAAACGGATTCTTCCGTATGATTACGAAGGAGATCGAGTGACTGTGGCATTTAACCTGAAGCCGAAAGAAGAAAAGTTTTTTATCTTATTGAGTCAGCATGCAGCGCTCAGTGATGAAGCGGCAGTGATTTTGCGAAAGGCGATTTGCGAGGAAATTCCGAAGCAGGAAGCAATGGAGCAGATCGGAGAGATCGAAGGGAAAGCGGATGCCTTGGTCACGGAGACGATGAAGCGCCTGCAAAAGAGTTTTATTACGCCGATGGATCGTGAAGATATTCAGCAGCTCATTGACCAGCTTGACGCGGCTGTCGACAATATCAGTGAAATCATTGATAAAATGTGCATGTATCATGTCGGAGAAGCGACAGACGGCGCCAAGCGGATGGCCGTCGTCATGTCAAAGGCCATGGGCGAGATCCGCAAGTCCATCGGCTATATGCGAAATGTCAAAAACGACTATTTGAAGATCGAAGCGCGCAGCAAAAAGGTCCTGAAGTATGAAGGGCAATGCGACGATTTGTATCATGAAGAAATGGCCAAGTTATTTGAAGAATGCACGGATCCGGTTGAGATTATAAAATGGAAGGAAATATTTCAATCGATCGAAGACGTTACCGATGATTGTGAACGATTGGTCATTACCTTCAGAAGGGTCGTTCTGAAATATGCCTGATAATTGGTTAATATGGGCAGTCGTTTTATTTGCTGTTCTCTTTGATTATATCAACGGTTTTCACGATACGGCCAATGCCATTGCGACCAGTGTGTCGACGCGGGCTATCTCGCCCCGTCATGCAGTCGTGATGGCTGCTGTTCTTAATTTTTGCGGGGCCATGGTCAGTACCGGTGTCGCTAAGACAATTGGCGGCGATCTTGTCCTGAATCCGGCGCAGATCAGTCTGGAAGTCATTATTGCGGCTCTCATCGGCTCCATTATCTGGAATATACTGACTTGGTATTATCGGCTGCCCAGCAGCTCGTCCCACTCCCTTGTCGGCGGTGTTATCGGCGCCGTCTGCATCAGTGTCGGGCCTGCGGCGCTTGATACCGGCGGCATTGGAAAAATCGTGTTATCGCTGATTTTGTCTCCTGTCGTCGCCTTGGTGTCCGGCTATTTTGTCATGATCGCCATTCTCTGGATATTCCGGCGCTTTTCGCCGATTGCCTTGAATCGACGGTTCAGAAAGATGCAATTGATATCAGCCAGTTTGATGGCCTTTTCTCACGGCTCCAATGACGCGCAAAAAGCGATGGGGATCATTGCTCTGGCCTTGCTCAGCGGCGGGTATATCGATACGATGGAAATTCCCGTTTGGGTAAAATTCGCTTGCGCCACTTCCATGGCCCTCGGTACGTCTGCCGGCGGTTGGCGTATTATTTCGACGATGGGGACGAAAATATTCAAGCTGGCTTCCGTTAACGGTTTTGCGGCCGATTTGAATTCGTCGCTTGTTATTTTTATGGCAACTTTTTTACATCTGCCGGTCAGCACGACGCACGTCGTTTCCGGCTCGATTATGGGGATCGGTTCGGCGGAACGAGTTCGTGCCGTTCACTGGGGAGTTGCCAGAAGCATGCTCATTGCCTGGGTCGTGACGATTCCGATTAGCGGTTGTTTGGCGGCATTCATTTTTGTGGTTATTCACTTTCTTTTTCATTAGAATGAACGTGCAGTATTGCATCGTCAATACTGCATAAATTTTTGAAAAAAACTATACTTTTTTGGTAATTTATTATATAATCCTTATAAGGAGGTATGTCCAAATGCGATTAAACCAAGCTACGGACTATGCGTTTCGTATGGTCCTTTACCTGGCTTCCAAGCCGGAAGGTACAAAAATCACAGGTGCGGCATTAGCGGAGAAACAGAATATACCGGAACGGTTTTTGCTGAAAATCATGCGCAGTCTGACTGCCGCCAATATTATGAAGTCATATCGCGGTGTTGATGGCGGGTTCGCCTTGCAGCGAGTGCCGCGGGAAATCACGCTGTTCGATGTTATCGAGGCCGTAGAAGGGCAGACGGAACTGCAGCGGTGTTTAAATGATTCCGGCGCCTGTTCGCGCGGTTGCGGCGGTATGTGTTCGATTTATGCGGCTTTTGAAGGGATACAGCGAAATTTGGCGGAACGTCTGAAAGCGATCAATTTCGAAGCATTAGCCTTACAGGAGAAGGCGATGGCCGAAGAAAGGGATGCGGATTCCGGAAAAGAGGAGCTATAGGGCTCCTCTTTTTTAGTTTGCCGCCTGTTTTGTTCCGATGGCAAAGGGGATATTTCTTCACTGACAGCGGGCTTTATTTTATCGTTCAAATGGTGTAAAATAAAACATACTATTGTCGTTTTTCAGATGGAGAAATGTCTTATGATGTATATACCGATTCAAGGATTTATCAGCAGTTTCAGGTTGTTGGATTTGTTGGATATTGCACTGGTTGCTTTTTTCTTATATAAGCTTTTCATGCTCATACGCAATACGCGGGCCGTTGCCTTGATTAAAGGTCTCCTGATCTTGGGTGCCGTTACGATTGTCAGCAAGATCCTTGACCTGCACGTCGTCAATTGGCTTTTGCAGCAAGGGATGACGGTCATCTTGGTTGCCTTGCCCGTCGTTTTTCAACCCGAGCTGCGGCGGGCGTTGGAACAGATCGGCCGCGGCCGGCTTTTTCGTTCAGGCCAGGTCATCAGTCGTGAAGAACTGGAACGGCTCCTTGATGAAATCGTAGCGATTTCGGAGTCATTGGCAAAGACGCGTACAGGGGCTCTGCTCGTTTTTGAACGAGAAGTCGGACTAAATGACTATATCGATACGGGGATTGCCATTAACGGTATTGTATCCCGTGAATTGCTCGGTAATATCTTTATTCCCAATACGCCGCTGCACGACGGCGCCGTTATTATCCGCGACAATAAGATCATGGCTGCCGGCTGTCTGTTGCCGCTGACGTCGGATCGTTCTCTTTCGACGGAACTGGGAACGCGTCATCGTGCGGCTATCGGCATCAGCGAACTGGCCGATGCCGTTGTAATCGTTGTCAGTGAGGAGACGGGGGCTATTTCTTATGCTTACGGCGGCCACATATACCGCCACATTGACGGCGCCGCACTGCGCAATATTCTGATGGGATTTCTTGATAAACCGCAGCCGGGACTGGCCAATCTCCTCAAATGGGGGGGAACAAAATGATCAAAACCTTACGCGGAAAATGGGAATTGCAAATCGTCTGCCTGCTTTTGGCCGTGATTCTCTGGTTTGTCATTATCAATGAGCAGAATCCCACCAGTGAAGGCAGTTATACCGTTCCTGTTACGGTTGAAAATCTGGCGCCGCAGTATATTACGGCCAATGTCCCGAAGACGATTTACGTACGGCTTTTAGGGCCGCGCAATACGATTATCAATGTAGGTGCCGATGACATTAAGGCGTATGTTGATCTGACCGATGCGACGGAAGGTGAAAAGACGGTTCCGATCCATGTGCAACTGCCGGACGGGACGGAATTAAAAAAGCAGAGTATTACGACTGCCGATATTATTGTCGACCTTTATGCGGTCAAAGAATTTCGGCTTGTACCGCATATGATGGGGGTTCTTTCCGAAGGGATGACCGCTTCCGGCGTGCAGATCGTGCCGGATAAGGTTGTCGTCAGCGGAGCGCAGCGTCTCTTAAAAGACGTTGATCGCGCCGTTATCGATATTCCTCTGGGGGATAAGGACAGCGATTTTTCCGTTATGGCGCCGATTCACCTCGTTCGTGCCGACGGCGTTCCCGTAGAAGGACTGAATTTGACACCGCACCACAGCAATGTCAAGGTGACGATGAGCGGCAATGCCGTAACAAAGAAGGTAACGCTGAATGTTCCCGTTTACGGCAATACCGATCCCGCCGTTCGGCTTGGCAAGGTTACTGTTGAGCCTAAGACCGTTACATTGCACGGCAGCGCCGATCTGTTGAGCGGCATCAATGTCCTGAATTTGACGCCAATCAATATTGAAGGTCTTGCGGCGGATAAAGAATGGAAAGTGTCGGTGCCCGTCTCGGCGGCGGGAATAACGGCGGAACCGGACCTGATTTCGGTGAAAGTCGAAGTCGTGCCGGCGGAGTAGAGGAGATATACGTGTGCTGAGAATTATGAATATCCGAACGGCGGCGCCGCTGACCAGGTCACTGGCGTCTTTGGCGGCGAAGAAATTGCGTTGTCAGGAAGCCGCCGTGCAGGCCATAACGGTCGTACGTCGGTCTGTCGACGCCAGGCGCAAACCCCGGGTCGTCCTGGTGTTTACCCTTGATGTGGAAGTCGTGAAGGAAGGGGATGTTCTGCGCCGCTGTAAAAATGATAAAGATATCCGGCAGCTCAAGGCGCTGCCGGCCCTTTCGATTGTCCACGGTTCCGGCAAACTGCGTTGCCGGCCGATCGTTGTCGGTACCGGTCCGGCAGGATTGGCGGCGGCGCTGGTTCTGGCGGAAGAAGGCTATGCGCCTCTCGTTTTGGAACGGGGCTACGATGTGGACAGTCGCAGTTTGCACGTGAAAGAATTCTGGGAAAAAGGCCTTTTTCGCAGCGATTCCAATGTGCAGTTCGGCGAAGGTGGCGCCGGCACGTTTTCTGACGGAAAACTGACGACTCGCGTTAATCACCTGCTGTTGCCCCGTGTTCTGGACGCGTTCGTCGAAGCCGGTGCGCCGTCGGAAATACGGTACGCCTATAATCCTCACATCGGGACGGATATATTGCGCGGCGTCGTCAGGAATATGCGGAAAAAGATCGAACGCCTTGGCGGTTCCGTTCGTTTTTGTGCTTGCGTAACGGGAATGGAACGAAAAAAGGACGGCGCCGTGCAGGCCGTTATCGTTAACGGCACGGAACGGATTGAGACGGACGTGCTTCTGTTGGGAATCGGGCACAGTGCCAGAGACACGTTTTACATGCTCAGGGACAATGACGTCCGTTTGACGCCGAAGGACTTTGCCATAGGTGTGCGGATTGAGCATGGACAAGACTGGTTGGATCGGACTCAGTATGGCAGCAGCGCTGCCGATTTGGGGCTGGAGCCGTCTGACTATGCCTTGGTTTATCATGGCGCCGATAGACGGTCGTGTTACTCGTTTTGCATGTGCCCCGGCGGCACGGTCGTGGCGGCCGCTTCGGAAAAAGGGATGGTCGTTACCAACGGGATGAGCGTTTATCGCCGTGACAGCGGAATTGCCAACAGCGCTCTTGTCGTCAATGTGACGGCTGCCGATCTTGGCAGCGCGTCGCCCTTGGCGGGAATCGAGTTCCAGCGGCATTACGAACGGCTGGCCTATGAAGCCGGCGGCGGTAATTATTTTGCGCCGGCGCAGACTGTCGGTGACTTTCTCAACCGCAATACTGCCGGTCTGACGAAGGGCCCCGTTTCCTATAAACCCGGCGTAGTCTGGGCCGACCTGCATGACGTGTTGCCCCGTTTCGTGACGACGGCCTTGGCAGAAGCCTTACCTTATTTTGGCCGTAAGATTCGCGGTTTTGATGACAATCATGTCGTTATGACCGGTGTTGAGACGCGGACGAGTTCTCCTGTTCGCATCAGCCGCGGTGAAGACCGGCAGGCCCTGGAAACGCCCGGACTGTATCCGATCGGCGAAGGAGCCGGATATGCCGGCGGCATTATGAGTGCTTTTTTGGACGGCATGGAAAGTGCTTTACAGATCATAGAACTATATCAACCTTTGGAGGTATTGTAAATGGCTAGATTATTTGGTACAGATGGCGTACGCGGTGTTGCGAACCAATCCTTGACACCGGAACTCGCATATCATTTGGGACGGGCTGCGGCATATGTGCTGGGACGCGATAAAGAGCATCCGACCTTTCTGATCGGGCGCGATACGCGGCAATCGGGTACGATGTTGGCAAGTGTGCTGGCGGCCGGGATCGCTTCCGCCGGCGGCAATTGTTTTATGGCCGGCGTTATTCCGACACCGGCTATTGCCTATCTGACCCGAAGCCATCACCTGGATGCAGGTGTGATGATCTCGGCTTCTCATAATCCGTTTGAATATAACGGGATTAAGTTCTTTGATCGGTACGGGTATAAGCTCCCTGATGAAACGGAAGACGAGATTGAAGAATATTTACTGAAGGATGAACGGACAGGACTGGAAATGCAGCGACCTGTCGGTGAAGCCGTCGGTACGATTACGTCATGGACTGATTTGCAATCAGAATATGTCGACTTTATTTGCCGCTCCACCGACGTTGATTTGACCGGTATCAAAGTAGTCCACGACGGCGCTAACGGTTCGGCTTATGAATTGGGAGCCGAAATATTCCGGCGTCTAGGCGCCGAGGTCATACAGATCCATTGCAAGCCGTCAGGCGTTAATATTAATGACCGCTGCGGCTCGACGCATTTGCAGAGCTTGCAGGAAGCGGTATTAGCCAACGGTGCCGATCTGGGTATTGCCAATGACGGTGACGCCGATCGCTGTCTTGCTGTCGACGAAAAGGGACAGGAAATGGACGGTGATCAGATGATGCTCCTCTGTGCCCTCCATTTAAAGGAAGAGGGGCGTTTGAAGAAAGATACCGTCGTCGGAACCGTAATGAGCAATATCGGCTTCCATAAGGCGGCGAAAGAACGGGGCTGTAATGTGGAGATCACGGCAGTCGGCGACCGCTATGTTTTGGAATGCATGCGGCAGAAGGGGTATTCTCTCGGCGGTGAACAATCGGGCCATATTATCTTTCTCGATTATAATACGACAGGTGACGGATTGCTGACGGCGGTGCAGCTGATGACGGTCATGCAGAAGCAAGGGAAACCGCTGTCACAGCTGGCCGGTCTGATGACGCGGTATCCGCAGATCCTAAAAAATGTCCGCGTCCAGACAAAATCGGGCTGGGATGAAAACACGTTGATCATGGCGGCCATTGCGGCAGGCGAAGAGGAACTGGGCGATGAAGGCCGGATTCTCGTACGGCCTTCCGGAACGGAACCGCTTATTCGCGTTATGGCGGAAGGGCCGGATCTGGAACAGCTGGATCGAATCGTCGATGATATTGTCGGCGTAGTGGAACACGAGATGGGACCGGCAACATAACGGTATACCCCGTCGGAGAGCAGTGCAGTTGCTGTTCTCCTTTTCATTTACTGATAGGGACATTATTTGCGGAAGAAGGAACGGTGTGTATGAAAGGGTTGGACCGGCATGTCTATTTGTTTTCTCTCGGTCATTTTTCCGTCGACTGGGTGCAAGGCGCCATACCGGCGCTGCTGCCTTATTTTATAACTGTCTGCCAACTGAATTATCGGGAAGCGACGACGCTGATTTTTGCCAATATGCTCTTGTCGTCCGTTTCGCAGCCTCTTTTCGGCTACTATTCGGATAAGATATCGAAGCCGTGGTTCGTTCCTCTGGGACCGGTCATTTGCGGCCTTTGCCTTACGGTCATCGCATTTACGACGGACTACTGGATTATTTTTATCTGTTCTATGTTCAGCGGTCTCGGATCTTCTATTTTTCATCCGGAAGCGGCGCGCCTCGTCAATCGCATTGCCGGCTCTCTGAAAGGGCAAGCCTTGGGCAGCTTCTCCGTAGGCGGTAATGCGGGTTTTGCCGTCGGGCCTGTTGCGGCCGGCCTCTGCGCATACAGCCTCGGTATTCACGGTCTCGTTGTGTTCGGTATCATCAACGGGCTTTTGGCTTTTTTTCTCTACCGTCGGATGCCCAGCGTCTTAGCGTTGGCGCAGGCTGCTGATGTTGCGGAAAATAAGGCGCATCCGCATGAAGGGAAGGAAAACGACTGGCGCAGTTTCGGCAAATTGACTGTTGTCATCTTTGCCCGCTCTATCGGCTTTGCCCTTTGCAATGCCTTTATTCCGTTATATTGGATCAATGTACTGCATACGTCGGCGGCACAGGGCAGCGCCGCCTTGTCCCTGCTATTTATCCTGGGCGTGGTCATTACGTTTGCCGGCGGCCTGCTTGCGGACCGCCTGGGGTTTATACGAGTTATGCGCTTATCTTTTTTGATTATGGTGCCGGCTATGTTCTTTTTCGTTAACAGTACGAATGTCTGGATTTCCACGCTGCTGCTGATTCCCGTCGGTCTTTCTCTTTTTGCGCCGTACAGTTCTATCGTCGTTTTGGGACAGACGTTTCTCGGCAAAAATGTCGGCTTTGCTTCGGGTATTACGTTGGGGTTGAGTACAACTGTCGGCGGCATCTTATCCCCTCTCGTCGGGTGGGGAGCTGACCAATGGGGGATTCCGACGGCATTGCAAGTGCTTTGGATCTGTGCGGCCGTCGGCGCTATCTTTTCCTTCCTCGTCAACGCGCCGCAGGAACGGCATTTCCGTTAAACCGCGATCACCTGGACGCTTTTTGCGCCATGCAGTCGGAAGTACTGGGCGCGCTTGACATAGGCGGTACTTGTGCTATACTAGACGAGTATCACGAGTATGGGCCTATAGCTCAGCCGGTCAGAGCGCACGCCTGATAAGCGTGAGGTCGGTGGTTCGAGTCCACCTAGGCCCACCATAAAAGTCATCGTAGGCAGGGAATACCCTTACGATGGCTTTTTTTTACATATATGGTATAATGACACCATAAAAAATACCGCTTAGCCGATAAAGGAGATATGACATGACCATCGCATCGTACATTGAGCACACGAATTTAAAACCTGACGCCGTTCCGGCAGATATCTTGCAATTATGTGATGAAGCCAAGACGAATCGTTTCGCAGCTGTCTGCGTCAATTCCGGTTATGTTTCCTTAGCCAAGAAAGAGTTGCAAGGAAGCGGCGTCCTTATTTCGGCTGTCGTCGCCTTTCCCTTGGGCGCGGCGATGACGGCGGCGAAGGCTGCGGAAACGGACTTCGCCGTCAGTGCCGGTGCCGATGAAATCGACATGGTCATGGCTATCGGCCGAGCCAAAGCCGGCGATTGGGACTATGTGCGCCGTGATGTGGAAGCCGTTGTAGCCGCTGCCGGGTCACATCCCGTAAAGGTCATTCTGGAGACGGGTCTTTTGACGGATGAGGAAAAGAAGGAGGCATGCCGTGTTGCAGTAACGGCAGGCGCGGCTTATGTCAAAACGTCGACCGGCTTCGGTCACGGCGGCGCGACGGCGGCGGATATTCGCCTCTTGCGGACCGTTGTCGGTACTGCGGCAAAAATCAAAGCAGCCGGCGGCATCCGCGACTACGCCGCAGCCAAAGCCATGCTCGACAGCGGCGCCGATCGTATCGGGACCAGTGCCGGCATTGCCATTGCAGGCGGCGAAAGGGATGAATGAAACGGACATGGCATTGCAGCAATTGGCAGTTTCTATTCAGGGACTCCGCAGGCAAAGGAGCTGCACGCCCGGGAAGGAGAATGTGGCCTCCGCTGCGGAGGTGTTGGCCGAAACGGATCCGGCAGGCGACTGCACCGTCGGGCTCCTGGCCAGCGGCAGTAGCGGTAATTGCGCGTTTATCCGCTTTGGCGAGACAAAAATACTGATTGATGCCGGTATCAGTTATCGCCGTATTACGCAAGGACTGCACCGTTTTCGGTGCACCCTCGATGATATCAGCGCCGTTTTCATTACACACGAGCACAGCGACCACATCCACGGACTGCCGATGGTGCTCAAGCACTCCAGGCTGCCTGTTTATACGACGTTGCCGACATGGCAGGCTATGGGCGACAAGACGGGCGCTTATAGCGATCGGTTTGTTCGCTTGACGAAACGGGTCACTGTCGGATCCATGCAGATCGTGCCTTTTTCCATTCCTCATGATGCGGCGCATCCCGTCGGTTATGCCGTTTACAGCGGCGGCCATAAAGTAACGGTGGCAACGGATTTGGGATATGTCACGCCTGATGTGGAAAGAGCGGCGGCGTTGGCGGATATTTTGATCCTTGAAGCCAATCATGACGAAGAAATGGTGCGGACCGGTCCGTATCCCCGCGCCTTGCAGGCGCGGATCCTCGGCCGCAGCGGTCATCTTTCCAACTATGCGGCAGCCGAGCTTTTGGCCAAGGTGCCGCAAAAGGACATGTTGAAGGTTTTGCTGGCGCACCGGAGCGAGAAGAATAATACTCCTGCCGCTACAATTCAGACGATGCGGACCGTTTTGGAGAAAAGCGAAAAAACGATCGGCAAGAATATTTTATTGCGACTGGCATCGCAGCAGAGCGGTGTCCGCTTTCAAATGGGAGTGACGAATGATGAAACATAAATCTACGCTTGCAGTCATTCTGGCGATTTTACTGATCGCCGCCGGAATTGCCGGAGGCTATTACCTGCACGGGCAGCTGTTCAAGACGACGCAGACCTTTAACGGGACGGCCAGTCAATTGACGGCCCCCGAAAAGGGCGGAACTATTTCCGACGCCCGCAATACGGCTGTCGTTCAGGCCGTCAAAAAGGTCGGTCCCGCCGTTGTCGGCATTACGACAAAGGTTTATAATCGCGACATTCTTAACCGCAAGATATTAGTCGGAGAAGGCGTCGGCTCAGGGATCATTTTTGATAAGTCCGGATACATTGTAACGAACAATCATGTCGTCGGTACGGAAAAAACGGTTATCGTATCGTTGGCAGACGGGCAGAGCACGGAAGGAAAGGTTATCGGTACGGATGCCAAGACGGATTTGGCTGTCGTCAAGATTGAGGTGGCGAATTTGCCTGTTGCCGAATTCGGCGACAGCGACTCGCTGCAAGTCGGTGAAACGGCCATCGCCATCGGCAACCCGCTGGGACTGGAATTTCAAGGCACTGTGACGACCGGGGTTATCAGCTCGCTGAACCGCACGTTGGGTGCGGAGAACCAGGGGTTAAAGCTGCTGCAAACCGATGCGGCCATTAATCCTGGCAATTCCGGCGGCGCTTTAGTCGACGCCGACGGCAAGGTCGTCGGCATCAACAGCGCGAAGATCTCGCAAGAAGGCGTTGAAGGGCTGGGATTCGCCATCCCCATCAATACGGCGCGGCCCATTCTTGAATCGCTGATCAAGAACGGCAAAGTCGTGCGACCCTATTTGGGACTTTACGGACTCGATAAAAAAATGGCTGCCCGTTTCGGGATGAATCTTGACGGCAACGGCATTTTTGTCTATAAGATTATTTCCGGCGGGCCTCTTGACGGCAGTGACATTCGTCGCGGTGATCTGATTACGAAGATCGGCGACAAAGCTGTTGAAGATTACACGACACTGCAGGATGTCATCGGTTCCTATCAGGTCGGCGATACCGTGACGATTACGTATGAACGGAACGGCTCCGAACACCAGGCGACAGTCAGATTGCAGGAAGCGCCACAGCAGGATGATCAGGAATAATGCGCTATCACCTGATTGTTGCGGGCAAGATAAAAGAAAAGTACCTGACTGCAGGCATTCATGAGTTCTTGAAGCGGCTCAGACCGTACGGGCAAGTAGCGATTACGGAGCTGAGCGAAGAAAAGATGCCCGAAAAGCCTTCGCTCAGGCAAAGGGAACAGGTCCTGGAAAAAGAGGGCGCCCGACTGTTACAGCATGTGCGGCAAGGTTCGCGCCTCGTTGTTCTCGACGTTGCCGGCGATCTCGTTTCTTCGGAGGGGTTGGCCGTCGATTTTGCCGAAGCGGCGCTGCGCGGTTGCAGTGAAATCACCTTTATTATCGGCGGTCCCTTCGGCCTTGCCGACAGTGTCAGACAGCGGGCTGATCGGCGTATTTCCTTCGGGCGCATTACGTTGACCCATCAGATGATTCGCCTTGTGCTGTTGGAACAGATATACAGGGCCGTCAAGATTCAACGTCATGAGCCCTATCATTTATGACGAGAAGAAAGCAGGAATTTCCGCGGTCGGCGTATAATACCTATACGTAGAGAATGTTAGTGGGACAATGGGCGTACATGGGATAAGGGGTTGAGCGTATGAAAGAACGGCTAGCATCTGATATTATGGAAAAGGTTTTTGTTTCGGCCAGTCCGGAAACGTCTGTCTTTGATCTGGTGCATATGTTTGTGAAGCATAAAATATCGGTCATTCCTATTGTCGATGACGAAGAGAAGCTGATCGGTATCATTACGGACGCCGACTTGTTGTATAAAAAGATAAAACCGCATGTACCGCATTACGTTAATCTTCTGGGGGCCAGCATTTATTACAACGGTATCAGTGAGTACGATAAGGGCTTTAAGAAGCTGATGGCCTGTACGGCGCGGGAAATGATGACGAAAAATGTTATCATTGCAGCTCCCGATGCCGATGTGGAACAGATTGCCGGAGTCATGGTTGCGGAGCATTTGAAGGTCATCCCCATTGTTAAGGATAAACGCGTTCTCGGTATCGTCACGCGGTATAATATTCTTGACGAATTATACAACGAATACGGCAATGATCCGGAAAAATAATAGTATAGTGCCACCGCGGTTCCGAGAGGGGCCGCGGTTTTTGCGGAAGCGGAAGGAGTAAAGCGTCACGATGATAATCAAGAAACATGTCCATATTATTGCCTGCGGCGGTACGATCGCCGGCAGGGCCGATACGGCGGCGGAGCTGATCGGGTATACGGCCGGCGCCATATCGATCGAGGACTTGCTGTCGTCCGTGCCTCAGGTGCAGGAGGCGGCACGGACGACAGGGGAACAATTCAGCAATATCGACAGTTCGAACATGACCGAAGCGCTTTGGTTGAAGTTGGCTGCGAGGACGGAAGCCTTATCCCGGTGCGACGATGTCGACGGCATCGTGATTACACACGGGACGGATACATTGGAAGAAACGGCGTATTTTCTCAACCTCATGGTTCATACCGATAAACCTGTCATCTTGACTGGTGCCATGAGGCCGGCGACGGCGATCAGTCCCGACGGCCCTTTAAATCTCCTGGAAGCCGTGCGTCTCGCGGCGTGTGCAGAAGCCGGCCGATATGGCGTTCTCGTTGCCATGAACGGAACCATTTGCGCGGCTCGTTTCGTGGAAAAGACGGATACGACACACGTACAGGCTTTTACCAGCAGACAGCATGGGATCGTCGGCCTGATTCAAGACGGCGTGCCCGTTTTCTACCAGGCGCCGCAGCGGCTTCATACGTATCAATCCGTGTTTTCCTGCACACCGGCGTCAGTGCTGCCGCCGGTGTGGATCCTGTACGGTCATGTCGGCATGGCGGCCGCCCTTGTCGACTGCGCCGTTGCTGCCGGTGTGCAGGGGCTGGTCTTGGCGGGACTCGGCTGCGGCAAAAATCCGGACTATGTCGGGCCGGCGCTGGAGCGGGCCGTGAAGAGGGGCGTCATTATCGTCAGAGCCTCGCGGGTTTTAGGCGGCATGGTTTCAACGGCAACAGCTGAAGAAGGGATCATCTGTGCTGATACGCTGACGCCGCAGAAGGCGAAGATCCTGCTTCAGGCGGCGTTGATGCAGACGCGGGATCAGGCGGCGATCGAGGCGTTTTTCCGCGCTTATTGAACGGCCCCGTTCTTGTACTGGCTTATGGCCTGTGATACAATGAATCAAGAAATTACTGTGCAGCAGTTTGTTTTTCGGATAGGAGCGATAAAGATGAAAAAATATACGACAGCAGTTGCGACGGCGCTTATGGCCGCCGTTTTGGGATCGACCGCCTTTGCCGTCAATACGGCGCCGGCGTTAAAGGATATCGATAACTATTGGGGCAAAACGGCGATTCAATATTTTTATGATAAGCACTATGTCAGCGGTTTTAACGGCGAATTTCGGCCGAATGACGAAGTGACTCGCGAAGGCGTCGCGGCTATCTTAAATAATGTTATCGGCGATTCCCAGGCTGCCGGTCAGCATTTATTCACCGATGTGCGGGGACGTTGGTCGGAACATGCCGTCAACGCTATGGTCGACAAACAGATTATGCGCGGTTACAGCGACAACACGTTCCGGCCTGAACAGAAGATTACGCGTGAAGAATTTGCCGTTTTGGCCTATAACTACATGAACTATAAAGGATTGGGCGCCCAGGAATCGGCCGTTCCCTATAAAGACGAAGCGCAGATTTCCTCTTGGGCCAAAAAAGCGGTGGATACCTTGGCGGCTGCAGGATACATGAAAGGCACCGACAATCTGTTTCAGCCGAAGGCGTATGTTACGCGCGGCGAAGCTGTCAATGTGCTCTATCGTATCCTGACGGGCGGCCAGCAGACCGTCACCGATCAGCGTGCTGTGGAAACGTTGGTGTTTGCCGATGTAACGAAGGCGTACGGATCTGTCAAGCGGTTTTCCCAAGACGGCATCATGTACTGGCAGGGCAATAAGTTGTATCTAGGAGCCAAAACGAAGGCAGACAGAGATAAATTGGCGGAAATCATCCGGACCGATACGGCTTTGCCGGTTGATACGGTGTATGTACGGCAGTCAACGTACAGCTATACGGAGTATAAAAATCTGACGGCAGAAGCCGAAAAAGTGTACAAGCAGAGTGAAGGGGCTGACGGCTTTGTAAAGACCGATGTCGATTATCTCAATGAAAAGGTGGTCCTGACCGTTCATTCCGTTTCGCCGGAAACGCAGCAGCACTTAAATGAGGCTCTCGGCAATGCCTTGCGCATTATCATTCAGTAAAGGAGCGGCCATGTATGAACGTTAAGATCCTCGCAGGGATTTTTACTGCTTTTTTGTCCGCCTTTTCAGCGGCTGCACAGGTGCCGTATACGGATCTGTCGGCACCGGCGCTGCGAACGGCTGTGGCGTATTTGTATGACGGCCAGTATCTGCCCTTTGTTCAAGGGACGTTATTTCATCCGGAAGAGCCGCTGACACGCGGCGATTTGGCGCAGTTGCTATGTCAGGTCGCCAACTTGCCCGTAACGGAAGGGGGGAGTGGCGAGCAGGCGATGGCACAAGTCGCGCAGGCAGGTATTATGCAGGATGGCGGGAACGGTTTTCGTCCTGATGAATCCGTTACGCGCGAAGAATTGGCAGGCATCCTTGCCCGATATCTTGCCTATGAGCGATTGGCGGAGGCGGATGGACAGGCGCCCCCTTATGCTGATGAAAAGGAAATCGGACCTTCCTTTTTGCCTGCCGTGCAACTTTTGCACAACAAGGGCATCATGGTCCCGGCAGACGGCTTTTTTAATCCGAACAAGACGGTGACGCGCGGTGAAGGCGCCGAAATTTTTTTCCGTCTGCTGAAAAACGACGGCACGTACATTTCGCATGTGCAAACGGAAAAAGAAGCCATTCAGGCTATTTGCGCCGTATACGGTTCGTTGCCGAACTATTATCGATACGGTACGTTGTATTGGGATGATGACACCTTGGTTTTGGGGCTTGCAGGGAAGCAGCAGGGGCGTTATGTTAAAGCGTATCTGCAGGCCGCCGTATCTCATCCCGGCGCAACCGTCGTTCGCAGCGCCACTCTTTCGCACGATGATTACCTTCAACTCATGACGCGCGCCGAAAAGCTGGCCGCCAGTCAAATCGCCGCAGGGGATTATGTCGGCGTTATGCCGGATTATCGGGCCGAGCAGATCGTCGTGATGACGCGGCAGCCGATGGAACAGTCTTTTGTAGAGGCGCTGCAGAAAGAGATCGGTACGACTGCGGTTCGCGTCGAAGATCTGCGGCATCCGACGTCGCTTCACCGGCAAGTTGCTGCACAGCCGTTACTGCAGAAAGGGAATATCAACGCTGTTTCCGCCGTAGAGACGGCAGGCAGAAAAGATGACGTTCCCCTATATTCGCCGCTTTTGGATCGAGCCGCATCCAAGGCTATTTATATCTATGAAAAGAAGCTGATTGAATAAGGAAATCCCTCAGGTTAACCTGAGGGATTTTTTTCGGCCGTCTTACGAAGGCGGCAATAAATAGGTGAGAAGTTCATCGGGCGCGTCGGCGAGTGCCGCAGGCCGCAGCCGTTGCAGGAAGGATCTGTCCCGGAATCCCCAAGTAACGAGAACGACAGGCAGGCCGGCATTGTCCGCCGTTAGTTTATCCACCTCCGAGTCGCCGATATAGACGGCTTCATCGGGACGGCAGTCAAGGCGGCGCAGGGCTTCCCGGATCATATCCGGCGCCGGTTTTTTGGCCAGATTCGGCGTTTCACCGAGGGCAAAGGCGACGGTGTTGCTGAAGAACTCTTCGTGCAATGCCGTTACGGCACGTTGTCCCTTGTTGGAAACGATGGCGTTCAGAGAACCGGCGGCTTTCAGTTGCTCCAGCATTTCCGCGATGCCCGCGTACGGATAGGTGTGGCCCTGACAGTGGCTGGTGTAATATTCCTTGAAAGCGTGAATTAAGGCTTCTTTTTCAGCGGCGCCGGTATCGGAGGCCGTGCGCTCAATTAAGCCTGCGTAGCCGTAGCCGAGGCATTGGCGTACGTCCTCTTTCGATACGGCCATTCTGCCGCGGACAGCAAAAATATGATTTAAACTGATCGTCAATTCATCCAATGTGTCCAATACGGTACCGTCCATATCGAAAATTGCCGCTTTGTAACGTAATTTATTCATGATATAGCCTCCTCGTTTCCCATTATAAACAGGTTTTTCTGTTTTGTCGAAAATGCGGTGACGATATATGCCGTCGTTCGATCCGGTTACTTACATGGCGAAATTCGGAACAGCCGTGTAAACCGATGCTTTTTGCTTCATGCCGGTACCGGCGGACGCCTTATTAAAAGAATGCGTAAATATAAACGAATAAAGATACACAATAGATGGTTAGTATGATACAATAAAACGTAAACGTGAAGGAAGCGATGAAGGAGTGGGTTTGATGGCAAAATTTTTACCCTATGCTATTTTGGCGGGCATAGTCGTTATCTTTTTTATCGTATGTTATATTCTTTATGCAGGCGGTAAGAGCGGTGATAAGAAGGGCGGACGGCAAAAGAAAAATAATCAGTCTTTTGCGGAGCAGCGTGAACTTGAGCAGAAACGATCCCTTTCCGTGCGGGAATTGGACAGAGGAAATACGGCTCCGGTAACGAAACTCACCAGAGACAACCGCAGGGAACGGCAGGAAGATCCGAAGGAAACGGCTTTCGTTACGACGAAAGGCGAAGCCGTACGAAAAGGCGGTAAGATCGTCTATCAGGAAGTACCGGCTGCGTCGCACCCTGCCGGAACCGAAGCGGATGCGACGAAGATCTTGTCGCGGTCGGAGATTTTGGCGGCAATGGAGAAGAAAGATAAAGAAGAAGCGGCAATTCAGAAGGCGGAACTCGGTGAGCTCCGCAGAGAAAAACGGAGTCATGGCGAGTCTGACGAATTGGCAGGCATGGCCTCTGTCGTTGCTGCCGATTTGGCTGAAAAAGAGGCGGAAAAACTTCCGTTCACCCAACCGATGGAACCGTTGTCGGCCGTGCACATTACGGATTCCGGCGCTAAAAAGCGTGACTTGGACAAGACGCGGAGCATGAAACCCGTTCATGTCGATGCGGCCGGAACGGAACGGCGTATAGCGGCAGACGCGGCAGTCATACAGCGAGTTGCCGCGCACAGCAGTGACGACAGCGACAAGGCGGCGTGGAGAAAAGAGCCGCTCCGGGATTCACCGGTCATTGCGCTTTGCGTCAAGACTTTTTTAAATCAATACGGGTTTGTTACCGAAGATCTGACGAAACAGGTGCAGTATATTACTGCAGCCGCATTTGAACGGATCGGTTGCCGGTCGGAGACGGATCGTACCGAGGCGATGCGTTCTTTTGACGCCCAAGAGGCGCTGCGCAACATTCAAAAAGCTTACGCCGCTCACCCGGAAGATTATGTAGCGCCGGTCCTGCTGCGCGCATTTTATGATATCGTTTGTCGGCCGCAGACGGAAACGCGGCACCTGGTAGCGATGGATGCGTTGAAAGTTATGCCGTATCTGTCGCGGAGCCATTATCAGATTTTGTCGATGCTGTTGCTTTTCCTGTACTCCCGCAATTCTCATAATGTCGATAAAGAAACGTTCGTTCAATATATAGACAAATATGTCATGCCTGTTATCAATCGGTTCCCGACGGAACGACCTTATTTTCAACAGCTTGATTACCTGAATTGTACGGCAGTGGAAGAAAAAGAAACGCATTTTGCTGAAATTTTAGCCGATTCCTACCCGTTGCTTTTTCGCTATCACGGTTTTACGGAAGAAGAACTGCGGAAAGCGTTGCACGGTAAACAAATTCCGAAAGAGTTTGTCGTCCAGTCCTTTAATTCGCCGCTGATCAAGTTGGCACTGGTCGACGATGTGATGTCGGCACGATTCTTCCGGCTTACCGGTATTACGGATCGGTCGGTTCAGGAACGTTTGCTCCGCTTGGCTCATAAACGGCCGGCGTCCTTCCGCGGCGAAGAAGCGCTGGATATTATGGAAGATATTTCTCCCGTACTGGCAGATCTCAGCGACATTTGGGACAGCACAATGCTGCGTGTTTCGACGTTGTCACTCTTGGGACTTTATTTGGCGCAAGGCTATGTAAAACAGGTCGTCGGTGAAGAGTTCGATTTGTCGCGATGGTTCGAGTAAGCGGAACAAGGAGGAGCCAAGACTAATGAAGAAAATACGCAAAGCCGTTATTCCCGCGGCCGGTTTCGGGACCCGATTTTTACCGGCTACGAAAGCGACGCCTAAGGAAATGCTTCCGATTGTCGATAAACCGACGATTCAATACATTGTAGAAGAAGCGCTGCAAAGCGGCATTGAAGAAATTTTGATCATCAGCGGTCACGCGAAGCGGGCGATTGAGGATCATTTCGACACCAATCCGGCGTTGGAGATGCATTTGGAGGAAAAGGGCAAAAGGGATCTGCTGAGACTTATCCGCAATATTTCGGAGATCAATATCCATTATGTTCGGCAAAAACATATGCGCGGCCTTGGCGACGCAATCCTTTGCGCGCGATCTTTTATCGACGATGAACCCTTTGCTGTTCTTCTCGGCGATGACATCGTTTATAACGAAACGAATCCGGCTTTGGGGCAAATGCTTGATCTGTATAATGAGTTGGACGCCACGATTTTAGGCTGTCAGGAAGTGCCGCTTGAAAAAGTGTCTTCCTATGGCATTGTTGAAGGGGTACCGACCGGGAATCCGGCCGTCACAAAAGTGACGAATATGGTGGAAAAACCGGCCGTAGAAGAAGCGCCCAGCCGCATGGCCGTTTTGGGAAGATACATCATCACGCCTGATGTTTTTGAAACGCTGCGGTGTATCGGGCCCGGCAAGGGCGGTGAAGTGCAGCTTACTGATGCGCTGCAGATCATGGCTGCCCGTGAGGCGGTTTATGCGTATTGCTTTGAAGGAGAGCGCTATGATGTCGGAGACAAGTTGGGCTTTTTAAAAGCAACTGTCGAGTATGCTCTGCGCAGGCCGGATTTAGGAGAGCGTTTTCGCGCGTATTTAAGAACTGTTATTAAATGAACATAGTAATAACTTGATAGATAACGTGCGGAAGCGCTGTTTATCTGTCCGTGTAATGGTAAAAACTTAATATAAGGAAGGCATAGACAAAAAAAGGTTGTCTATGCCTTTTTTTATATGCAAGAGGAGTTGACAAATAAAATGAAAATAGTTATAATTTTCACTATAAGATATGAAAATTATTTTCAAAAAAGAGGTGGCCAGAATGTTTCAGAACAGTGATTTTTGGATCGGATTAGGTGTCGGGATTGTGGCAGGTGCTTTCGGGTATAAATTGATCACCGAAAGAGAACAGCAGTTGTTGGCATTGCAGCAGCCGGCTGCCGGCAACGTTGCCGCAACGATTCCGCTGGCTGAGTTGCAACGTCAGAAAGAGGAATTGGAAGATCTGATCGCTGCCCAAGAAGCAGCTCAGGCATAAGATCACATCGGAAGAAAGACTGCCTCGTTCGGGGTAGTCTTTTTTTGGAAATACGTGTTGAGGAAAAGAGGGGATGTGCATTTATGTTTTCCGTTTTTCAATGGCAGTTTTTTCTGCGATCTCTTATCGTTTCTTCTTATCTTCCGGGGCGTATTCGACTGCACAGTCGGTTTCTGATTGGCAATTCAATTTTATGCAAGGCTGTATATACGCGCATAGCGTCGTATAAGGAGATTGATCTTGTCGAAGTAAATAAGGCGACAGGTTCCGTTCTGATCAGCTATAATCCTGCCGTTCTGCGGAAAAATGCCGACCTCGTGTATATGGAAAATTATTTTAAAAACCGCGTGGAAAGGAGTCGGTAATTATGTCTTACACTTCCGGATTTATGCTTGGCGTCTCATTAGGGAAAGCGTTTCATTCGTGTTTTCGAGGCAAGACACGGGGGACTGAGCGTAAAGGCTGCCTGGTACCGGAGAAATACCCGATACCATTGCCCCGCTTTTTTTGTGAAAGCGCCCTTTCGGGACGTCGCCGTTATCGGGCGGCGGCCTTGGTCGGGAACGAGGCCTTGAAGAATTTGCTGGAGGCGTATTTACAGCGTCTTTCGGGGGTGCAAAAGGTTGAAGCTTCGGCCCGTACGGGCAGCATTCTTTTACATGCCGGCAACGAAGCCGTATTGGATCGCATTGAACGGGTATTGGCGGAAAAAATCTTTGCCGCCACGAAAAACGGATTGATTGGAAATGTTCCGGAAAATGAAAGCATCGTGCAAGGATCCTTGTATGCGGACACGGCTCATCAGATGGCATCTTCCGTCAGCCGTTCCATCGTTCGCCGCACGGATCGCGCTTTTGACCTGAGCTCTCTTCTGTCGCTGTTTTTTTTGCTCAGGGGGCTGCGTAAGATGATTTTTGAAAGACAGATGCCTTCCGGTCCGCAGATGATTTGGTGGGCCATGTCCCTGTTGCGGAGGTGGTGAACGAATGTATCGATTGTGCCATCAGCCGCTGAAACGTGAAATACCGCTTCGCCTTCGCCCTGTTTTGGCGGCGCAGCTGCGGCGTGTGCAGGCCGTTGCCGCCGTTTCGGTAACGGATAAGGGAGTCGGAATCTATTACCGGAGTGGTCTCCGATTGCAGGCTGTCAGTGGGGTTATTCGCCAATTCGAAAAATCTTTCGGAACGAAACCGGTCGGGAAGCAGGAGCCGGATGCGGCTGCTTACCGGCGTGAGGCGATCCTTTCCGTCGGCGGTTTTGTGATCATGAATATGCTTCACAAGCTTGATCCTGCCTCGTATGACAAACTGTTGCTTTTGCGGCGTTTATTTACGCTGTTGATTGCTCGCCGCTATATTAAGAACGGAGTTGCCGGTCTTTGGCAGGAAGGCAGAGCCAATGCCGATACGTTGACGGCGACGGCCGTTGCCGCATCTGTATTGGCCGGAAGACCGGAGTCTAGTCTGACGCTGCTGGCGCTATCAAACGGTGCGGAAATGCTGACAGAGTATGCCGCCGAACGGGCGCGGAAACAAATCTCGGGACTGCTGCATTTGGATCAGCGCGAAGTGTGGCTGATCGAAGACGGTCGGGAACGGCAGGTGCCGGTGGAATCGTTGCAGGCAGGCGACCGTATTGCCGTTCATTTAGGTGAAAAAATTTGTGTTGACGGACGCGTTATCAGTGGCGACGCCGCCGTGAATCAGGCTTCCATTACAGGCGAGTCCAATCCGGCGATCAAACAAAGGGGATCTTTTGTCTACGCCGGCAGCGTTATTGAAGCCGGTGACTTGGTCGTTCACGTAGAGAAAGTCGGTAAGGATACGTCTTTAGCGCAAGTTGTTCATTTAGTTGAAGAGGCGCAGACACGGCGCGCTCCCGTACAGAATTTTGCGGATCGGATGGCGAACATGCTTGTTCCGGTATCTTTTATCGGCGCCGCTATCGTATATGGCGCTACAAGAGATTGGCAACGCGTTCTCAATCTTCTGTTCATCGACTTTTCCTGCGGTCTGAAATTGTCGACGGCGACGGCGATTTCCGCCGCCATCGGCGTCGCTGCGCGGCAGGGGATCTTGATCAAAGGCGGCAACTACATTGAAAACCTGGCTGATATTGATACCGTTGTCCTGGATAAGACCGGGACGATTACCGTAGGCGTTCCGCAGATCGCGCATATTAATTTGGCTGAAGGTGTTGCGGAAGAAGAGCTGATTCGCCTTGCGGCATCGGCGGAGCTGCATTCGGTCCATCCTTTGGCAGTAGCAATTCAACGGTACGTAAAAGAGCGCCAATGGGACGTGCCGCCTCACGTGGCGACGGAAACCGTCGTTGCCCGGGGCATGCGCGCCGTTATTGCCGACGTTGCCGATTTTTCGGGCGGCACGGTGCTTGTCGGCAGCCGTCGCTTTATGGAAGAAGAACGCGTAAGCGGTCTGCCGGAGATCCGTCATAAGAATTGGGGTAAAAATCGTCTTTACGTAGCCAGTAACGGCAGCTATATCGGCAGCATGATCATTCAGGATCCGATACGGCCGGCCATGAAGAAAACGCTTAATCAAATGCGTCGTCTCGGTGTTGATGAAATTATCATGTTAACCGGTGATTCTAAAGAAGCTGCGGCAGAAGTAGCGCTGCAAATGGATATTGATTCCTATCATGCCGAAATATTGCCGGAAGATAAGGCTGATTATGTCATGAAGCTGCAGAAGAGAGGCAATGTAATGATGGTCGGTGACGGGATCAACGATGCACCGGCGCTGGCCTTTGCCGATATCGGCGTCAGCCTCGGCGGCAGCAAGACGGACATCGCTGCTGAATCGTCGGCTATTACCATCCGTTCGGAAGACCCCGGAAAATTGTATGAAGCGTTGCGCATTGGCAGAAGGACGATGCAGATCATTAATCAAAACTTTACGGCGACTATTGCCGTAAACTCGGCAGCGATGATGCTGGGCGCACTGGGAAAGATAAGCCCTCTTTGGGCGGCCGTCATTCATAATACGGCAACCTTGGCTGTCGTTCTCAACAGCGTGCGGATCTTGAACTATTCCCGTCGCCGGAACCGTTAAGATAAGGGAGAGCGTGTAGGCTCTCCCCTTCTTTTTATCATAAAGTATACTTCATAGGTATTGATTTAGCAGAGACCTTGTGCTATACTATAAATGAAAAAAAGTTTTTTTCTGTGAAGGGGGATCGATAGTATGAAAATTGAAAAAGGAACCATCGTATCCGTCTTGAACGGCGGCCTGGCCGAAGTGAAAGTCGGACAGCATACGGAGTACTCCTTTTATGAAGGGACTCAGTTCGCGCCGGAAATCACGATTAAAGCGTTGAACCCGATCGGTGCCGCCGCCGGTCAGCATGTTCGCTTTCTTGTTGACGATCGCAATATTGTTATGAGCTCATTTATTTGCTTTATCATGCCGCTGTTGCTGGCGGCGGCCGGCGCTTTTTTCGGTGATCTGGCCGTCGGAGACATGTTGGCTCTCGGGGTGAGCCGGGGTGCTGCAGTCGGCGCTCTGATCGGGTTGGTTGCCGGTGTTTTTGGTATCAAGCTCTTCGAACGTTCCCTGTCCGGGAAGGATGAATATAAAGCTAGAATCGTAGAGATCCTACCGGAAGGATACGAGTCGCCGGAGCCGCAACGGCCGGAATTGTAAAATCACTGCAGTCGCCGGCGCTTCCGTTGAAGGTAATGGTGAGGTATGCTATAATGCAAAGCAGCCCTCGGAGAGGTGCTTCTTTGACGAAGGGAGAAGATTATTATGAAAGTAGAAGAAGGAACGATTATTTCTCTTCTTGATAATGGGTTGGCAGAAATAAAAGTAGGCCGCCATTCCGACTGCATCGCTTGCGGCGCTTGCGACGGCGCCAATGATATTGTTGTCAAAGCGTTGAATCCCGTCGGCGCTAAAGTGGGGCAGCATGTATCTTTTGAATTGCGGGAAACGAATATTGTTGTCGGTGCCTTTGTCTGTTTCATCATGCCGCTTCTGGTTGCGGTGATCGGCGCGTTTCTCGGGTATTTGGCCGGGCAAAACGGCAGCGTTGATACGGTGCAGGCCGAGATCGTCGGCGGTATCGCCGGTTTCTGTGTCGGATTGATCGGGGTGAAGTTGTTTGACCGGTCCCTGTCGAACGATGATAAAGTCAAACCGAAGGTCATCCAGATACACGGTCATTAAGGCTGACGATTTGCAGGAAGAATTGATAACAGAGAGATAAGCGCGCTTCTTTTGCACTGAACGACGGGGTTGTTCAGCACAGAGGAGGCGCTTTTTGCGTGAACGCACGAATTGATGCGTACTCGGTAAGGGCGAGATGAAACGCAAAGGCGTAAAAAAGGCTGTCTGCACGACGGCAGACAGCCTTTTGTTTCAAACCAGTCCGAACGACACTGTGAGTCCGGCAACGCCGCACAGGATGAAAATGGCGGCGGCAACGTAGCGAATTTGCTTGGCCGGGAGATGTTTGTTAAGGACGATGCCGGCAATAATGCCGAAACCGTCGGCAATGACCATACCCAACGTCGTACCGCAGAGAATCGGTACGAGCTGACCGAATTGTGCGGCGATGGTGATCGTTGCCAGTTGCGTTTTGTCGCCCATTTCTGCGGCGAAAAAAGCAATGGCGACGGTCCAGAAAGGATTGAACCGGTCTTTCGTATCTTCTCCGTCGAGCGTGTCGCCGCGGATCGTCCACAAACCGAAAAAGATAAAGGCCAGAGAAGCGATGATTTTTATCGTCTCCATGTGGATGAGGCTGTTCAGGTAGACACCTATGAGGATGGCAAAGAGATGGTTGACGATCGTCGCGACGGTAATAGCGGCCATTACGGTTTTCCAATTGAATCGTGTTGCGAAAGCCATGGCTAAAAGTTGTGTTTTATCGCCCAATTCGGCGAGGACAACCATGAGTAAAGCAGTTATGAAAGCAGTCATAAGATGGAAGCTCCTGACATCATGAGAATTATAATTCAACTGGCAAGCACGTTTCTTTCGCCAGAACCGTACCGTCTTTCAAACGGACGGAGATGACCGATATGGTGCTTGTCGTATCGCTTATGACCATTTGTCCGAGGGGATAAAACTGCGCCGTCGCAAGGGGGGATAACAAAAATTGGCTTGTATGAGGCTGTTCCGGATCAGCGGCGGACAGATGCATTTCCGTACGGTAAAGAATGGTGTCATCGTTGCTGCGCCGCAGCGTATAAACGGCACGAACATTGCTGAGGGCAGCCGTTCCTGACGGAAAATGGGCCACATACTGAATGCGCAGGAAAGTCGGTGCGTTTTTGTCGTCTTGTCGGATCAAGGCGGCTGCCGTGACCTCTGCTCCGGCTAATTTATCGATTTGCCGCTGCTGGTCTTCGTTATATGTCGCCAGCGCCGTTCGGTAGGCCCGGCGAAGATCGCGGACAAGGAGCGGGGCGTCCGAAAATTCCTGCAGTTGCCAGCGATGGAGATCGTTCCGTTTCCAAATCGTCGGGCAGAGAATGTCCTGATCAAGGGCATCATTATGCAGCGTAAAGGTTATTTCCGCCGTTGTTTCCGTTAACGGGCGGCTGAAGGACATAGCCGTACAGTGCCAGTTTGTCAGCGGCACGGGCAAGTTCAGCTCCCGCATCTGTCCGGCCATTTTTTGTGAAACGGCGAGGGCGTTTTGGTCGTCTGTTCGGCCCGCCGTTTCATTCTTTATCCATTGTCGGCCTGTGGCAATGAAATCGGTGCGCAGCGGCAGCCAGATCAGCCGGGCCGCAGCCGACGGTTCCGCCGTGCCCTGGTATTCGCTTGTCAAGGCATCAAAAAACTGTGCCGTCAGCGACTCGCCGTTCATATACGCTGCCGCCCGGTCCGGATCGTTTTCCCGTATTGCCGCGACCAGCCGGCTTGCCGCGTAATCAGGCGTATCCCTGTACAAACGGTCGTAAGACAGAAAGAGGCCGGCGCAGCAAAGGAAGAACAGACATAAGGCGGCAAGCAGCTTTATATCCCAGAAGCGATTTTTCGGTTTTGCCATAGGCGTACCTCGATTTATAAAAGAAAACTAAAGACACGGCAAATTATACCATATTTTAATAAACTGGAGCAATAAAAAGGAAATGGCTGACAGAATATCGAATACTACCTATTAAGTATGTCTTGTGTTCAGGAAGGATTCATGATATGGTAACTTTATACGATAAGGGCAATCAAAAGGAATATCAAGTTGAAGCGGGAATGACTTTGGCGGAAATCGAACGCCTCTGTTGTAAGCCGCAACGGTGGAGGACGGCGGCGGCTTTATATAACAATGACTTTGTCGGACTGCAGACCCCGGTCAGGGAGAGCGGTACTGTCGAATGGTTTTCCATGGCCTCCCTTGAGGGCAACCAGTGTATTGCGCGAACCGTGATATTTCTTCTTTCCCGCGCCGTTTCCGATCTGTATCCCCGCGGCATTGTCTGTGTCAAGCACGCCCTGCGGAAGGCACTGTACTGTGAATTGCAGATCGGACATACCGTGACGGCGGCAGATGTCGATGCCATCAAGACGCGGATGCGCGAAATCACGGCGCAAGATGAACCGATTACACAAGTTGTCGTCAGCGCCGAAACGGCAAGAACCATGTGTCTGAACCGACAGATGAAACGGGAAGCGGAGCTTTTGGAACATGTGGAGATGGATTATGTCATGGCCTATCAATGCGGGCAGGCTTTTGACTATTTCATGGGGCCGCTGTTGCCGAGCATGGGATATGTGACATGTTTCAATTTGCGTTCCTATGCGCCGGGCGTTATTCTCGAGTATCCCCACGTCGGCGATCCCGATACGCTGCCGCCGTATAAGGAGATTCCTAAAATGGCGCGTCTGTTTTTGGAGGCGGAAGAGTGGGGACGTATTGTGCGTTGCGAATACGTATCCGACTTGAACCGATACATTGAAGACGGCACGATCAAGGCTATCGTCGATATGGCGGAAGCACTGCAGGAAAAAAAATTAGGCCATCTTGCCGATTATATCGTTGAACAGCGTCCGAAGATCAAAGTCGTCCTTATCGCCGGCCCCTCTTCGGCAGGGAAGACGACGTTCTGTAAACGGCTGGTAACGCAGCTTCGCGTTGTCGGTTTGCGGCCGGTATCCGTTTCGTTAGACGATTACTTTTACAATCGGGAAGATACGCCGAAAAATCCGGACGGGTCATATGACTTTGAATCGTTGCGGGCTATTAACATACCGCTTTTCAATAAGCAGATTGATGACTTGCAGCAAGGCCGGCCCGTTCGTCTGGCGCGGTTTGATTTCGTCACGGGACAGCGCTTCTTTGATGACGAGGAAACCTGTTTGGAACCGGATCAGCCTATTGTCGTCGAAGGCTTGCACGCTTTAAATGATTCGCTGACATACATGCTGCCGCGTTACGAGAAGGTGAAAATTTCTCTCGGCGTGCTGACGCAGATACGGATTAATGACCACAACCGCATCTCAACTTCCGATACGCGCATTTTGCGCCGTATCGTACGGGATCATCAATTTCGCAATCGCGGTCCGCAGGCGACAATGGAAATTTGGAGCGATGTGCGTCGCGGTGAAGAAGCGAATATTTACCCTTATCAGGAAGATGCCGATTCGATCTTCAATACGGCGCTACCGTATGAAATATCCGTTCTCAAGACCTATGCGGAGCCTCTGTTGCAGATGATCGGTCAGGACAGCGAACATTATGCCGAAGCGCAGCGGCTGCTGAAGTTCCTCCGGCCTTTCCGTCCTCTTGATGCCGCTTTGGTGCCGGAAAATTCATGGCTTCGTGAGTTTATCGGCAGATAACGGGCAAACAGATGTTTTGGCGGCGAATCGGATCGCTGCCGGCTAGTTGTGTGTCAGCAGTGTCTCGTGGTTTGCATTTCAGCTTCAGCCATGAGAATCGACAGTCATTTGTTGACAAAGAGTAATGTCATATATATAATAGTATAGTCGAGGTAGAAACAATGAAACTACAAGTCGAAGATGCACGTCAAGAAAGGGACCGCAAATTCCCTTTTTCTTTCAAAAAACCGGCTGCCGCATTAGGTGAAGTAGAGGCGTTTCCCTGGAAGGATAATGAAGTGACCGTTGTCGGGAAGTTTTGGTATGACGGATCTCATATTATCGTTCGAGGAACGGTTCATACTTCAGGTGTCTACCCGTGCGGACGCTGCCTGACACCGGTATCGGTGGATCGGAAGGAAAGGCTGTCTGAAGTCTACGGAACGGAAGCGGAGCTTCCGCCTGATGTACTTCCTTATAACGGGGAATATATCGATTTGACAGAGACGATTCGAGAAATCTTGATCCTCAGTGAACCAATGAATGTATTGTGTCGCCCAGATTGTGCAGGCTTTTGCCCGCAGTGCGGCGCAAATCTGAATGACGGGCCATGTAGTTGTCCTACCGAGAGGATCGACCCTAGATTGGCTGTTTTAAATGATTTATTGCATGATAAACAATAAAACGGCTTGCTACCATGCGTTAAGGAGGTGCAGATTATGGCAGTACCGAAGAACCGATTATCTCAGACGCGTCAGAATAGACGCCGTGCGAACTGGAAGCTGACAGCACCGGGTTACGTAGAATGCCCGCAGTGTCACGAAGCGATGATGCCCCATCACGTATGCCCTACTTGCGGCTTTTATAAGGGCAAACAGGTTGTCAATAACACAGCAGCTGAATAAGAAACAAGAGGGTGTGCCTGATAAGGCACACTTTTTTTGTCAGTGCGGGAGTTTTTTTCTTTGTTGGTTTGGACCCCCGGCTTATGTTATAATATAAAATACGATTTACGAAAGGAGTGGCTTGCTGATGCGGGCAATGGGAATTGATCCGGGAACGGCCATCTGCGGTTTCGGCGTTGTCGATGCTGACGGCAGCCGGCTGCGTCCGGTTACGTACGGTACGATCGAAACGACGCCGGAGCATACCGATGCGGAGCGGCTGGTCATGATCCACGATGGACTGCAGGAACTCTATGCCAAGTATCATCCCGATGTGATCGGCGTGGAGCAGCTCTTTTTTAACCGCAATGTGACGACGGCCATTGCCGTCGGGCAGGCCAGAGGCATCGTGTTGCTTACGGCACAGCAGGCGGCGATTCCCTTGCTGGAATTTTCGCCGCTTCAGGTCAAGCAAGGTGTGACCGGTTACGGCAGGGCGACGAAAAATCAGGTAATCGATATGACGATGCGGCTTCTCGGAATCCGTGAAAAGATCAAGCCTGACGATGCGGCCGACGGTTTGGCCATGGCCATTTACGCCGTTTATTGCAGCCGTTCGCAGCGCTTAAGGAGGACAGTGCAGTTATGATCGGATATCTTGAAGGAACGGTGACACATACGTTTCGCGATTCCTGTTTCGTCAATGTTCGCGGTGTCGGTTACCGGACTTATGCGCCGCTGTCGACATTGGAACAGCTGACGCCGGGTCGGGAAGTCCTCCTGTACACGTATATGAATGTCAGGGAAGACGCCATTTTACTTTACGGGTTCCTGACGCAAGATGAGTATGATCTTTTCATGCTTCTCATCGGGGTCAACGGCGTCGGGCCGAAAGTGGCTTTAGGGATTCTGAGTGCCGTGCAGCCCGACGGATTTCGTGTGGCTGTACAGAAAAAAGATATGAGCACGTTGACGAAGATGCCGGGTATCGGCAAAAAAACGGCGGAGCGCATCGTCCTGGAATTGCAGGATAAGATCGGCGGGATTGCTGCAGGTGCAGAAGCGGAACCGATTGCCGCGCCGGCAGGAGCGTCGTCCGGTATCGGCGAGGAAGCATTGGCGGCGCTGTGCAGCCTCGGATACACGACTCAGGAAGCGGAACCGTTGATTGCCGTACATCAGGAACGGGCGAAAACGGTAGAAGAGTTGATCAGAGCTGTGCTCCGTGCTCTCGGCACGAGGAGGTAAGGATGGAAAAGCGGATCGTAGAAACGAACGACATACCGGGAGATTCTTGGCAGTACAGTTTGCGTCCCCATTATTTGCAGGAATATATTGGGCAGGCTAAAGCCAAAGAAAATTTGCAGGTCTTTATTACGGCGGCCAAGAAACGGCAGGAAGCGCTGGATCATGTTCTCTTGTACGGGCCGCCGGGGCTCGGGAAAACGACGATGGCCGGTATCGTCGCCAATGAACTGGGCGTCAATCTGCGCATCACGTCCGGCCCCGCTATTGAGCGGGCAGGAGATCTGGCGGCGCTGTTGACGAATTTGCAGGAACGGGACGTCCTCTTCATCGACGAAATCCATCGCCTTTCACACAGTGTTGAAGAAGTTCTTTACGCGGCGATGGAAGACTACGCGCTAGATATTGTCATCGGCAAGGGGCCCAGCGCCCGCTCGGTGCGTATCGATTTGCCGCCGTTTACCCTGATCGGCGCGACGACGCAAGTCGGCCGTTTGGCGCCGCCTTTGCGTGATCGGTTCGGCGTTATCTGTCGTCTCGAATTTTACCGTCCAGAAGAACTGGTGCTGATTATTGAGCGGACTGCCGCCATTTTGCAGATTGCAATTGAGCCACAGGGAGCCATGGAAATCGCGACCCGTTCTCGCGGCACACCGCGTATTGCCAACAGGCTCTTGAAGCGTGTGCGCGATTTTGCCGAGGTGGCTGAGGAACCGCAGATTACGGCGGCGCTGGCTGCCAAAGCACTGGATCGGCTGGAAGTGGACCGGTGCGGTCTTGATCGGACGGACCGGCGCGTATTGCAAGTTATTATTGAAAAGTTTGCCGGCGGTCCCGTCGGTTTGGATACGATCGCCGCTGCTATCAGCGAGTCTGTTGACGCCGTTGAAGATGTGTATGAACCCTTTTTGATGCAGCAGGGGATGCTTAACCGAACTCCGCGGGGGCGTGTTGTTACGGCAGCTGCGTACCGCCATTTGGGACTGCCCGTGCCGACCGATACCGAACGGAGCCCGTCGCTCTTCTGAGGAGGTACATATGGCGAAACTCTTGATTATCATCGGTCTTGTCTGTATTCTCGCCGGCGTCGTCTGGCTGCTTGTGGATCAGGCCGGGATCAGTCGTTTTCTCGGCAATCTGCCGGGCGACTTCCATTGGACAAAGGGGAACATGTCGTTCCATTTTCCATTGGCAACATCGCTGCTTATCAGCGTCGTATTGACGATCGTACTGAACCTTTTTCTGCATCGCTGACACAGGAGGAAGATAGTCAATGAAGAGCTTGAAAAAAATGGGAGCGGCTGCGGCAGCCGTCGTTTTTTGTTGTCTGACGGCCGCTGCTTTTGCTGCCGGAGCAGGACCGAATGTCCGGATCGGGATTCGCGAGGGACAAGGAGCCGTTTCCGTTATGAGTCCCCAAGGTGTCGGCGTCTACCGGAACGGCTCGTTATGGAAAAAATACGGAGCCAACGTACCGGTGCGCATTTCTCTCGACGGTACGGCTGTCGCCGTCAACGGGACGCCGGGCGCCGGGCCGATCACCGTGCGGCCGCTGACAACGAACGGTTCCGTAAAAATTACCGACGGATATGCGTATCGCGGCGCCATGGAATTCATCAAATCGCCGACGCAATGGGGCATAACGGCGATCAATGTTGTACCGACGGAACAGTACTTGTATGGTGTCGTCGGCAAGGAAATGTCGCCGTCATGGAGCCTGGAGGCGCTGAAGGCGCAGGCTGTTGCCGCCAGAACATATGCTGTTTCTCATAAAAATTATTATCAGAAGCGCGGTTTTGACATGCTTGACGATACGCACAGCCAGACCTATGCCGGCATTAACGGTGAAGCACCGTCGGTACGGCAGGCTGTCGATGTGACGAACGGCGAAATTCTGACATACGGCGGCAAACCGATTGACGCTTTTTTCAGCGCTACTGCCGGCGGTTGGACGGAGAACAGTGAAAACGTTTGGGGCAATAAGATTCCCTATTTGCGCGGCGTAGCCGATCCCAGCGATCAGATGCCGGCGTACCGTTGGGCCGTAACGGTTTCGCCGGAACGGTTGGCAAGTAATCTTGCCGCTGCCGGAAAGGGTGTCGGCACGGTGCATTCCATCACCTTGTCGCCATTGGCAAAGCGGCCCATGCGTGTTGCCGACCGCGGCGTTTCGGGCCGGGTCTTGTCTCTGACCGTCAACGGTTCTGGCGGCAGTGTGAAGATTACGGGGAATTCCTTCCAGGACATTTTTGACTTGCGCAGCACTCTTTTTGATTTTTATCAAGGCGGCGGCACGCCGCCCGACCCGGATCGGGGGGCAGTCTCGCGCGGGGCTACATTTGCCGTCAAAGCGGGGATGCCGATTACGATCTACGGCTTCGGCTGGGGACACGGTCTGGGCATGAGCCAGTACGGCGCGTATCAAATGGCCAAGACCCACGGCACGGACGCGGCGTATTACCGGACAATCTTAAGTCACTATTACAGTAACACGAAGCTTGAACAGTTATATTAAGGAGTACGATTACCATTGAAATTAAGCGATTTCACGTACGATTTGCCGAAAGAGCTGATCGCACAACATCCGGCCGAACCGCGCGACGCGGCGCGGCTGATGATTTATGATAAAAAAACGGGCCGTACGGAACATCGGTTTTTCTATGATCTTGTCGATTATTTGACAGCCGGCGACGTTCTGGTCTTTAATGATTCCAAGGTTATTCCCGCCCGGCTCCACGGGCAGCGCGTCCCGACAGGAGGCAAGGTAGAGCTTTTGCTCCTGACGCCGGTAGGCGGCGATATGTGGGAAGTTTTGGTAAAGCCGGGTAAAAAGGCTTTGCCCGGAACGGTCTTGGCGTTTGCAGAAGGGCTGACGGCCGAAGTCGTCGACCGTACTGATTTCGGCGGTCGTCTCGTCAAGTTTTCATACGACGGCATTTTTGATAACATTATCGATAAAATTGGCGAAATGCCTTTACCGCCGTATATTCATGAAAAGATGAAGGATCCGAATGATTATCAAACCGTCTATGCCCGTGAAAAAGGATCGGCAGCGGCTCCGACGGCAGGTCTTCACTTTACGGATGCGCTGTTGGACAAGATCAGGGCAAAAGGAGTGGAAACGGTTTTCGTTACGCTTCACGTCGGTCTCGGTACCTTTCGTCCCGTTGAAGAGGAAACGATCGAGGATCATGAAATGCATAGCGAGTTCTATCATATTACCGCTGCTGCGGCGGCAAAGATCAATCGGGCCAAAGACGAAGGGCGGCGCGTCATTTCCGTCGGCACGACGTCTGTCCGCACCTTAGAGAGCGCCGGCAGCGGCGGCCGTATTGAAGCTGGTTCGGGTTGGACGAATATCTTCATTTATCCCGGCTTCACCTTCCGTATTGTCGATGCGTTGGTGACCAATTTTCATTTGCCCGAATCAACGCTGCTGATGCTGATCAGCGCCTTATCGGAACGGGAAAAAATACTGCAGGCTTATGAGCTGGCAGTCAAAGAAAAATACCGTTTCTTCAGTTTCGGCGACGCCATGTTTATACAGTAAGGAGGATGTTTCGTGGTCATTACGTACGAACAGCAGGCTGAATGCGACGGCGCCAGAGCGGGTCTGCTGCGGACGCCGCACGGTACCTTCAAGACGCCGATGTTCATGCCTGTCGGTACGCAGGCAACGGTGAAGACGCTGACCCCGGAAGAGTTGTACAGTATGGGCGCTCAAGTTATTTTGAGCAATACGTATCATCTCTTTCTGCGGCCCGGCGAGGAACTGATCCGTGAAGCCGGCGGCCTGCATCGCTTTATGAATTGGAAACAGGCGATCTTGACAGACAGCGGCGGTTTCCAGGTGTTCAGTCTGGGGCAAATGCGCAAGATCGGAGAAGAAGGCGTCACGTTTCGCTCGCATCTGGACGGCTCAAAAAAATTTTTGTCTCCTGAAGTATCGATGGATATTCAAATGGCATTGCATTCCGATATTGCCATGGCTTTTGACGAATGTATTCCCTATCCTGCCGATTACGAGTATGCGCAGGCTTCGACGGAGCGGACGAGTCGTTGGGCGAGCCGCTGCCTGACTCATCACCACTGTGTTACGCAGGGCCTGTTCGGGATCGTTCAGGGCGGCATGTATCCTGAGCTGCGGCGGCGAAGTTGTGCCGATTTGGTTGACATGAATTTTGACGGTTACGGCATCGGCGGCTTGAGTGTTGGCGAATCAAAGGATATAATGTATGATGTATTGGAGAATACGACGATTTATCTGCCGCGGGATAAGGCACGTTATCTCATGGGCGTCGGCACGCCCGATTGTCTGATTGAAGGCGTGGCGCGCGGCGTTGATATGTTTGACTGCGTCTATCCGACACGGGTAGCGCGTAACGGGATGGCCATGATCCGTACAGGTCGTCTTACTGTACGCAACGCGGCTTATGCCCGCGACTTCAGGCCGATCGAAGAAGGTTGTCAGTGCTACACGTGCCGCAACTACTCGCGGGCCTATATCCGTCATTTATTTAAGGCGGAAGAACTGCTTGCGTACCGTTTGGTAAGCATTCATAATCTCTATTTCCTTCTGAACTTCATGCGGCAAATGCGGCAGTCCATTATTGACGGCACGTTTCGCGAGTTCAGAAAAGCATTCTGGCAGGAGTATCAAGATGCCTGATACAGCGCATCTTCATACGTATAAATTTTGGAGGTGAAAAGGATGGATATGGAACAATTACAGGCGTTTGCGCCTATTCTGCTGATGGTGGTCATTTTTTATTTCATGCTGTGGCGGCCGCAAAAGAAACAGCAGAAACGGCGGCAGGAAATGTTGGACAGCTTGCGCAACGGCGCGAAGGTAATCACTGCCGGCGGTATTTACGGCACGATTGTAGCGCTTCATGACGAGTACGTCATGCTTCGCGTTGCCGACAAGGTGGAAATAAAGGTTTCCCGCACTGCCATTACGCAAGTTCTGGGAAAGGGTGCAAAGACTGAAGGCAAGTCGCACAAAAAAGAAGACGTGTCTGATGAAAAGGTGACGGAAACCGCGGCGACACCGGCTGCTTCAGAAATGACGGAAACGACAAAACATGAAGAATAAGGTCCTGCTCCGGCAACGGATGAGGGAACTGTTACAACAGCTGCCTGCCGCAGTACAGTCGGCAGGCAGGGATGCTGTCTGCCGGTACGTGTCCGCTTTGCCGCAATATCGGCGGGCAGAACGGATTATGGCATTTCTCCACATGCCCGGTGAGGTCAGCCTCGATGCGTTGATCGCTGCGGCCGTTGTCGCCGGCAAAGAGGTCTACGTGCCGCGGTGTCTCGGTCCCGGGCTGATGGAGGCGGCCAGATTACCGTCACTGGCGGCTGCCGTCAGCGGCGCTTACGGTATTCGGACGGCACCGCCGGACAGTCCGGCTGTCGCGGCGACATCCTTGGATCTGATTCTCGTCTCCGGACTGGCCTTTGACGCAGCCGGGCATCGTCTGGGACGGGGCGCCGGTTTTTACGATCGTTATTTGCAGCCCTTGCGGCGTGACGTCAGCATTGCCGTAGCGTGGCAGGCACAGATCGTTGCGGCAGTACCGACAGAAGCGCACGATGTCCCGATGTCACTCATCGTGACGGAAGAAGGCTGTCATCATATTTAGGAAAGAAACGTACCCAAGAGAGGGGGATATATGTTGCGGAGCCGTAACATTTTAAAATTTTTCGGAGCAGTCATCATTATTTTAGCTGCCTTTATCATCTGCATTTATCCGCTGGCCAATTCCATCAAGCAGGGCCTCGATCTGCAAGGCGGTACGCATATTGTACTGGAAGCTGTCGATACGCCTGATGCTCCGGTAACGGAAGACTCCCTGGGGCGCGCCGTTTCTATCGTTGAACGACGTATCAATGAAATGGGGCTGACAGAGCCGATCGTCCAAAAAGAAGGCGCCCGCCGTATTATCGTCGAGCTTCCCGGTGAAAAGAATCCGGAAAAAGCGATCGAAACTATCGGCAAGACTGCCGTCATGGAATTTAAGGATGAAAGCGGTACGACCCGTCTAACCGGTTCCGATCTGAAAACGGCGAAAGAACAGATCGACGATGGCCATAAGAATGTCGTCGGCATCGAATTTACCGATGAAGGTGCCAAGAAATTTGCCGACCTGACGGCCTCCAATGTGGGACATAAGATCGCGATCACCCTCGATGGGGAAGTCTTGACGGCGCCTGTTGTCAACGAACCGATTACAGGCGGCAAAGCCGTCATTACAGGCAGTAAAACGCTGGAAGAAGCAAAAAATCTGGCTATCCTCCTGCGTTCCGGCGCATTGCCGGTAAAACTGCAAGTTCTGGAAGTCCGTACGATCGGACCGAGCCTGGGGCAGGATTCGAAGGAAAAGAGTGAAAGAGCTTTTGCCATCGGAATCCTGTTGATCATGATTTTCCTTGTCGTCATTTACCGCATGTCCGGCGTCGTCGCCAATATTGCTCTTCTTGTTTACGTGCTGATCCTGTTGGCGATCTTGAAGTATCTCGATGCTACGCTGACCTTGCCGGGGATTGCCGGGATTATTTTATCCATGGGATTTGCCGTCGATGCGAATATCCTGATTTTTGAACGATTCAAAGAAGAGGTGCTTGTCGGTAAGAGCTTGCGTACATCGATGGAAGCGGGCTTCCGCCGTGCCTTCAACACGATCCTCGATGCTAACGTTTCCGTTATGATCGCTGCCGTCGTACTGATTCTCATGGGCTCCGGTACGGTCAAAGGGTTTGCCGTCAACTTGGCTCTTGGCCTTATTGTCAGCATGTTTACGGCGATCCTTGTCAGCCGTTCGCTGCTTACGTGGTTTATCAATACGGGGTTGATCATGAATCCGTGGTTTTACGGACTGAACCGGCATCTTGACAAAGGCGGAAAAAAGGAGGGACAGGCATGAAATTCAACATTGTAGGTCATAAAAAATGGTGGTTTGCCCTCTCATCCGTTCTTGTCATTGCCAGTATCGTTTCGATTCTTATCAACGGGTTCAATTTCGGTATCGATTATACGGGCGGTACAATACTCGACCTTCATTTCAACCGGCCTGTCACGGTGGCGGAGGTGCGCCAGGTGACGGACGCCTCGCCGCTTGGCTTGGAAAGCAGCGTTATTCAGCTCTCCGGCGTTACGGATCAGAATTCATCTGCCGACGTTATGGTGCGCATGCGCAATTTATCCAGTGATGAAAGCAAGCAGGTCGCTACCGCCTTGGGAGATCGGCTCGGCGGCGCTGAGATCAGACGAACCGAATCGGTCGGCGCTGTTATCGGCTCGGAAGTGACGAAAAATGCCGTCATGAATCTGGCCGTCGCCTTTATTGCCTTGGCGGCCTATATCTCTTTTCGCTTTGAATACAAGATTGCCGTTTCGGCTATCGTTTCCATTCTACATGATCTGATTATGGTACTGGGCGTATTTTCGTTCTTTCACTTGGAGATCGACGCGTCCTTTCTGGCCGCGATTCTGACTGTCGTCGGCTATTCGATGAACGAAGCCGTCGTCATCTTCGACCGCGTTCGTGAAAATACGCGGACCCACAGGCGGACCGACACGTATGAGAAACTGGCGTATGACAGCATCGCGCAAAGTATTCATCGCAGTATCTATACGCTGACAACCGTTCTTTTTGCCTGCGGCGCGCTGCATTTCTTCGGCGGCGAATCGACGAAGAATTTTTCCCTGGTCATGCTCATCGGCTTTATCAGCGGTGCTTATTCGTCTATCTGCGTCGATACGTCCCTTTGGGTTGTTTGGAAGAATCATACGTCCGATCGCGGCAGCAAGTTACGGCAGGCGACTGCCGCCGAAGAAGGCGGAGAAAATTGAAGGCGAAATGCAGTCGTATCCTGAAAAATGGCCTGTTCGGTAGGAAGACAAGTATTCATGTCGCCGGAAGTCCTGCCCGCTTGTGCGGCAGCTCTGGTCGCGTTGGGAGATAAGCGTTTGGCATCAAGAAAGGGCGCATATTACAGGCTGATTATGAATGGGTTGCCGCCTGTTGCCGAAAAAGGCGCATTGTCTTTCATGGAACTGACAGACAGAAGAACCGTCTTGACAGGGACAGGTAAAGTTGCTACTATATTAACAATATAAAAAAGCAAAGACCGGAAGAAGCGGTAAGGAGCCGTCGTCAGAGAGATGCTTGTGCGGTGTGAAAGCATCGGCGGCTGTGCCGTATGTCACCCGTGAGCCGGCAGGAGGAAAGGCCTGCCCGGGAGCAGCCGTTATCTGTAGTTGAGCGGTCATGCTGGTGCATGGCAATATAGGTGGTACCGCGGAAGGGATTAAGCGTTCTTTCGTCCTACAGGAGATGATCCTGAGGCCGAAAAACGCTTTTTTTGTCGTGTAGGAGGAAGAGTTATGGAATGGAACAAGGAAAAACTTGAAGGGTATGCTCCCAATGAATTGGAAACGAAATGGTACGATTTTTGGGAACGGGAAGGCTACTTTCATGAAGCGCCGGATCCGGCAAAAGAACCGTTCAGCATTGTCATGCCGCCGCCTAACGTTACGGGGCAGCTGCATATGGGCCATGCGCTGGACAATACGTTGCAGGATATCCTCGTCCGGTTCAAGCGCATGGCCGGTTACAATGTGGCCTGGATTCCCGGCACCGACCATGCGGGGATCGCGACACAGGTCAAGGTGGAAGAACAGTTGGCTAAGGAAGAGGGAAAGACGCGCTACGATATTGGCCGCGACGAATTTCTGAAACGGGTTTGGGCTTGGAAAGAACAGTACGGCGGTCGCATTGAAAAACAGGTTCGCCGTCTCGGTTCTTCCTGCGACTGGAGCCGCAAGCGCTTTACGATGGATGATACCTGTGCCCGCGCTGTCCGTGAAGTTTTCGTTTCCCTCTATGAACGGGGACTGATCTATCAGGGCCAACGGATTACTAACTGGTGCCCTCACTGCAATACGGCGCTGAGCGATATTGAAGTCGATCACAGTGATGAACAGGGACATTTGTGGTATGTCAATTATCCCGTTGTCGGCGAAGACTGCTATGTCACGATTGCCACGACGCGACCGGAAACAATTATGGGCGATACGGCCGTTGCCGTCAATCCGCAGGATCCGCGTTTTGCCGGAATGATCGGTAAGAGGGTTGTCATTCCGCTGGTCCACCGTAAAGTTGAAATTATTGCCGACGAGTACGTCGATCCGGAATTCGGTACCGGCGCTGTCAAGATCACGCCGGCTCATGACCCGAACGACTTTGAAATGGGGCAGCGTCATCATCTGGAAGCAGTCATGATCATGAATCTCGACGGTACGATGAACAGCGCGGCCGGAAAAAAATATGACGGCATGACACGGGAAGAATGTCGCAAAGCCGTCGTTGCCGATTTACAGGAACTCGGCCTTCTCGATCATGTTGAAGAACTGAATCATGCCGTCGGGCATTGTTCGCGCTGCAAGACGATTGTCGAACCGTTTTCGACGAAGCAGTGGTTTGTCAAGATGAAACCGCTGACAACAGCGGCTCTTGACGCCGTAAAGGACGGAAAAACCGAATTTGTACCTGACCGGTTCAGCAAGACGTATAATCATTGGCTGGAAGACGTTCATGACTGGTGTATCTCCCGCCAGCTCTGGTGGGGACATCAGATTCCCGCCTGGTACTGTGCCGATTGCGGTGAAACGTCGGTAAGCCGCGAAGATCTGACGGAATGCCCCCATTGTCACAGCAAGCATATTACACAGGATCCCGACGTTCTCGATACGTGGTTCAGCTCGGCACTCTGGCCTTTTTCCACGATGGGGTGGCCCGACCGGACGGCGGATATCGAACAGTTTTTTCCGACGAGCGTGCTGGTCACGGGCTATGATATTATTTTCTTCTGGGTTGCCCGCATGATGTTCATGACCTGTGAATTCATGAAAGAGATTCCTTTCAGACACGTCTTTATCCACGGCCTCGTTCGCGACAGTCAGGGACGGAAGATGAGCAAATCTCTGGGGAACGGCATTGATCCTCTCGGCGTCTGTGAAGAGTACGGCGCCGACGCGCTGCGTTTTACCTTGGTGACGGGCAATACGCCGGGTAATGATATGCGTTTTTATATGGAACGGGTCGAAGCGAATCGCAATTTTGCCAACAAAATCTGGAATGCGGCAAAATTCGTTATCATGAATCTGGATGATTATGATGCCGGCTTTATTCCGGAAACGGATGATTTTACCTTGGCCGACCGCTGGATACTGTCGACTTTCAACGACACGGTTCGCAAGGTTACGGAGAAGCTTGATTCCTTCGAGTTGGGCGATGCCGCTGATGCCGTTTATAACTATATTTGGAATTCTTTCTGCGACTGGTATATTGAATTGGCCAAGCAGCGCCTCTATAAGCCGGATGATAAGGACAGCAGAAAGACGGTGCAATATGTCTTGATCTATGTTCTGACACATACGTTGGAACTGCTCCATCCGTTTATGCCTTTCGTAACGGAACACTTGTGGCAACATCTGCCTCATGAAGGGAAGAGCATTATTGTCGCACCGTGGCCCCAGGTACGGGCCGAATGGGACTTTTCCGCTGCTGCGGCAACGATGAATACTTTGATGGAGGCGATCAAGAACATCCGTAACATGCGTGCTGAAGCCAACGTGCCGATGGGCAAAAGGGCGCCGATCACCTTGGTTCCCGCCGATGACGTTATGGCGGTGACACTGCGCAGGTATGAGAACTATTTCTTCACGCTGGCCTTTGCCGACGGCGTCAATTTGTTGACACCTGCTGACGAAAAGCCGGAAAATGCCGTTGTCGCCGTTGTGCCTGGCATTGAAATATATCTCCAGCTGAAAGATCTGATTGATGTCGAAAAGGAAACGGCCCGCGTCCGGAAGGAACAGGAAAAAATGACGAAAGAAATTGAACGGCTCGTCAAAAAACTGTCGAATCAAGGCTTTCTGGCGAAGGCTCCGGCAGACGTCGTTGACAAAGAAAAAGAAAAGCTTGCCGGTTATCGGGAACGATTACAGGCGTTGACGCAACGTATGGAAACTTTGGAGAAATTGTAGGAAGGCGTATGATGACGTACGAAGAAGCTGTATATTATTTGGAACATGCTGCGGCCTTCGGCATTAAGCCGGGGCTGCAGCGCATTCGGGAACTGCTGCGGCGGCTGGATAATCCCCAGGATAAATACCGGACGATTCATGTGACGGGTACGAACGGCAAAGGTTCCGTTACGGCAATGATTGCGGCAGGTCTGACGGCGGCAGGCTGTAAGACGGGTCGGTACACGTCACCCCATCTGGAGGCGTATACGGAACGAATCCGTATAGACGGAGAGGATATAGCCCCGGACGACTTCGCCGCCGTTACCGCTGCCGTTGCCGCTGCGGTTGAGGCCATGGCCGCAGACCGTTGGGAGCGGCCGACAGAATTTGAAATGTTGACGGCTATGGCGTTTCTGTATTTTTTTCGGTGCCGCGTAGACTATGCCGTTATCGAAGTCGGACTCGGCGGCCTTCTCGATTCGACGAATGTGATTATGCCGCATCTCTCGGTCATAACTAATGTCGCCTTGGATCATATGGCGTACTGCGGCGATACGGTAGAGAAAATTGCCGTCCATAAGGCCGGTATCATCAAACCTGCCGTTCCTGTCGTGACGGCGGCGACAGAGCCGGCATTAGCTGTTATTGCGGAAAAGGCAAGAAACGGAAAATGCCCTCTTTATCGCTGCGACAAGGATTTTCACCTCGGCAGTTGTACCGTTCGCAGCGTGAGAAATACGTACGTCCAGGATAGTACGGTTATTTTCGACAAAGGAGACAGGCTGACCGTCACGACAGCGTTGGTCGGTGCGCATCAAGGGAGGAATGCGGCCCTTGCGGTTATGGCGCTGCGTCTTTTGCGGCCCTGTATCGGCGCTTTGACTGACGACGTGATCTGCAGGGCGCTGACAGGCGTTTCTTGGCCGGGACGCTTTCAAATAGTGGAACAAAACGGGCAGACCGTAGTAATTGACGGTGCTCATAATCCGGCCGGCATCGACACCTTTTGTCAGACCTATGACGCCGTCTTCGGCAAACGGCGGCGTGTCTTCGTCTTTGCCGTTCTGGCCGATAAGGATTACAGTCAGATGATGGGACGGCTGTTTCGGCAGGACGATCTTGTCTTTTGCGCTCCGGCGCCGTCACCGCGGACGGCAGATCCGGAAAAGCTCGTTGCCGCCATTCCTTGTCGCGCCGAGCCTTGCGCGACTTTAACGGTTGCGTTGGCAAGGGCCTTTGCCGCGGCGACGGCAGAAAAGGTGCTGGCCGTCGTCGGGTCTCTCTATATCCAGGGAGAAGTGCGGCGTTATCTGCGGCAGAAAGGATTTACCGTGTAAGTATCTGGACAACAGACAAAGAAGTTCGTATAATTGAAGTCAAAGGAGACACGTTATGAATCTGATGACTTTAAACCAGAGCAGTCCCCGGGACAAGGCGAGAAAACGCGTCGTCTATGCCCTTTTGGGGACTGCTTTTTTTCTGCCGTTGAATCTGATTGCCATGGAGATCTGTTTTGTGACGGCTGTATTGTGCGGCGCTTATTACCAATGGAAATATGGCGATGTTTTTCGGCGCCGCATGCCGCTGGCGGGTACTGTTCTCGCCTTCGCCGTCACGTCGTTCATTTCTCTGGCGGGGACGCCGCACTTCTTGTTGGCTTTGGCTTTTTACGCTTTCACGGTGCTGCAATACATTTTGCTTTATCAACTGACGACGGCCTTCGTCCGTGACAGCGAGAGGCATCTGTTTATCTGTTGTCTCCTGGCCAGCGGCCTTTGTGTCGCTGTTTACGGCTTGTATCAGTATGCTCACATGCTGACACTCAGGGAGGCGGAATGGGTCGATAATTCGACTTTTCCGTTGCTGCGGCGCCGTATGTACTCGACGCTGTACAATCCCAATTTGCTTTCGGCGTTCCTGCTGATGGTCCTCAGTCTCGCCGGAGCTTTCGCTTTAGAACGGCAAGATCGCCGTCAAAAGTTCGGCTGCTTCTGCTTGGCTGCCGTGTTTTTTCTCTGCCTGATATTGACTTATTCCCGCGGCGCCTGGATCAGCGTCGGTGCATTGGTTTTTTTCTTCGGTCTTTTCTGGGATAAGCGTATTTGGCTGCTGTTTTTGATCGTGCCTGCCGTGCTGTTGTTCTATCATGGCGGTGTTACGGAACGTCTCCTTTCTGTTTTCAGTCACCGTGATGCCGATACGTCCGTCGCTATGCGTCTCGACATGTGGAGTAGCGCGGTTTTGATGATTGCCGATCATCCTTTTTTCGGCATCGGCTGGGGCAGCTTCAAATATGTTTATCCCGTCTATAATGAATTGATCCAGGATGCGGGTATTGTGATTTTTCATGCCCATAATATGTACCTGAATATACTGGCTGAAACCGGCATCATCGGGTTCAGTGCCTTTATGTCCTTCTTTTTCGGCAATGGTTGGTATGCGTTCCGGTTTCTCCGCCGCCATGCGCTTCGTTCGCCGGAAGGGGCCTTCGCTATGGCTTTTATTGCCGCCGTTATGGCGTTAGCAATATGCAGTATCAGCGATTACGATCTCTTTAGTACTCAAATTTCACTTACTTTTTGGCTTCTGAGCGGCCTTTTTTCGGGGATATACGTAGATCATCGTAAAAAAATAAAAAAAAGTTTGCGAAATAATTCACAATAATATATAATAAGGACATATAAAAAGAAGTCCATATATATAGGTTATGGTTGCGTTCAGACACGGCCATAGCGAAAAATACGTCGTATTTTAGTTGGAGGTACCGTCCATGAGACAGAAGAAGGCAATATCGGATGCCGTCATCGAACGATTGCCGCTGTACTACAGGGATCTCTTATTGCTGCAGGATGCGGGAATTGATATCATATCGTCGGAAAAATTGGGAGAACGTCTGGGTATTACGCCGGAGCAGATCCGCAAGGATCTGACTTGTTTCGGTGCCTTCGGCAAAAAGGGCGTCGGTTATTATGTCAGTGAGTTGAGTCAGCAGATCGTTGAGATCATCGGCTTGGAACAACACTGGAAGATCGCCATTGCCGGTATTGGTCATTTGGGCTGGGCTTTGGCGAACTATAAGACCTTCGGCCGATTGGGATTCCGCACGACGGGGTTGTTTGACGTTGATCACCGCATTATCGGCCAGAACGTCGGCGGCATTGTCGTTACGCCGACCAGTGAAATGTCGGAAATCATTCGTCGTGAAGACATCCAGATCGGTATCATCACGACGCCGGCATCAGTGGCCCAGCAAGTGGCGGATCAGATGGTCGAAGGAGGGATACGCGGTATTTTTTCTTTTGTGCCGTTGCGGTTGAGCGTACCTGATCGGATTTTCGTCTTCCGCGAGGATCTGTCCATCGGTTTGAGCCGCATCTCTTATTACTTGACCAATAAAGCACGTGAATGATATTGTTTGAGACAACTCCCTGCGCCGGTATGGTGCAGGGAGTTTTATTTTGAAACAAAGGTTCGGTGGAACTACACGCATTGAATCTGCACGCCGTAGAGTCATTAGTATGCAGGAATACGATAATCCTTTGAGCCGCATGGATTATTTTGTGTTTTTTTGCAGATGAAGCGTTTCGGCGTAAGCGGCGACGGCTTCTTTTTTCGTAATGTATCCTTCTTCCGTCATGCCGGCCAGAACGATTCGTTGCCGGTCTTTGGCGGCGTTGTAATTTACCAACGGATTGTAGTAGGTCGGGGCCTGCAACAGGCCTGCCAGCAAGGATGCCTGCCCCAAAGAAAGATCTGACGGGGCTTTGCCGTAATAGGTATGGCAGGCTTCGGCGATGCCGGTGGCATTGGCTCCAAAGTAAGCTGTATTAAAATACATTTCCAAAATCTGATCTTTCGTATAATTTCGTTCCAACAAGATGGCGAGTATCAGTTCCTGGGCTTTTCGCGTTACCGTCTGTTCTTGGGAAAGAAGCATGTTTTTGACAACTTGCTGACTGATAGAACTGCCGCCTTCGACGGTTTTTCCTGATTGAAGATTAGTGGCCAGGGCGCGAAGGATCCCAATGGGATCGACGGCGCCGTGCTCGTAGAAGCGGCGATCTTCCGTAGCCAGTACGGCTTGCTGCAGAGATTTCGGTATTTCTCGCAGCGACGTCTTGGTTTTTCCCGCCTTTATTTTCGCCTCCATCGTTTCGCGAAAGTGCAGATAGATGTAGAGCGAATCGCCGGCGTTTTTTTCCGTTTGTTTGCTGACGGTCGTTCCGGATGTTGTGTGGTGGTTGTCCGTGAATGTTATCCACGCAAAGGTCATGGCGAAGACAAGGGCGAAAAGTATAGTGAATTTTAGTTTCATAAGGAGTCCTCCGTGAATCTATTGTATCATATTCTTGTGTAATAATTCTATCTTCGCCGTTCCTTGACGCACGCCGCTTCATATGATTTATCCGATTTTCTGCGAAATACGCCGGTAATGTGACCGGGAAGCAATTTGCAAAAAAATACACAAAAAATATTAATACGAAATACTTGCATAATATTTCAAACGGTAGTATACTGTCAGTCATAGATAAGAAATGTGCTTCGGCACACGAGTTCTGCATATGAGGGAGGAAATGAGAATGAATGAGATCAAGAAGATCGTTTTAGCATATTCCGGCGGGTTGGATACGTCCGTTATTATTCCGTGGCTGAAAGAACATTACGTTGGCGCCGAGGTTATCGCCGCTTGTGCCGACGTCGGCCAGCCCGATGATTTTCCGGCTATTGAAAAAAAAGCCTATGCTTCAGGGGCGGCAAAAGTTTACATCATGGATTTGAAAAAGGAATTTCTTGACGAATACGTTTGGCCGACGATTCAGGCCGGCGCCGTCTATGAGGGGAAATACCTCTTGGGGACGTCTTTTGCGCGGCCGCTTATTTCGAAAAAGCTTGTCGAAGTTGCCAAGGCTGAAGGCGCCGATGCCATTTGTCACGGCGCAACCGGCAAAGGAAATGATCAGGTGCGTTTCGAGTTGACTGTCAAGGCCTTGGCTCCGGAAATGAAACTCATTGCGCCGTGGAGAATGTGGGAACTAAAATCGAGAGAGGATGAGCTGAAATACGCTGAAGCGCATAATGTACCCATTGATTATCAATCGGAAGAAAATCCTTATCCCTACAGCATGGATTGGAATATCTGGCACTTAAGCCATGAAGGCGACGATCTGGAAAATCCCGCCAATGCGCCGAAGGATATGGTCTATATGGTTACGACACCGCCGGAAAAGGCGCCGGATACGCCGGCATATATCGAACTGACCTTTAAAGCCGGAAAACCGGTGGCTCTTGACGGCAAGGCCATGGATTCGTTGGAACTGATGCAGGCCGTCAATGAAGTCGGCGCGAAAAACGGCATCGGTATTGTCGATATTGTCGAAAACCGTTTGGTCGGAATGAAGAGCCGCGGGATTTATGAAAATCCCGGCGGGGCCATTCTCATGTATGCACACAGGGAATTGGAGTATCTTTGCCTTGATAGAGATACGTATCATTATAAAGAAAATGTAGCCAACAAGTATGCCGAACTCGTTTATGACGGCAAATGGTTTTCTCCGCTGAAAGAAGCGCTGGACAGCTTCATACAGTCTACGCAGCAAACGGTAACGGGGACGGTAAAGCTGAAGCTTTATAAAGGGAATATTATCAGCGCCGGCGCGCAGTCGCCGTATTCACTGTACAGTGAAGAATTCGTCACTTTCGGCGCTGACGAAGTGTATAACCAGAAAGACGCCGAAGGGTTTATTAATCTCTTCGGGTTGCCGCTGCAAATGAGAGCGTTCATGTTGCAGCAAATACGGAAGGAACAGGCGTAAGGAGTAACGTGATGAAATTATGGGGTGGCAGATTTACGAAAGCAACAGATAAAACAGCAGAGGCTTTTAATGCGTCTATTCAGTATGATTGCCGCATGTACGGCGAAGATATTTGCGGCAGTATCGCCCACGCTTCCATGCTGGCCAAACAAGGGATCATTACGACGGCCGATAAGGAGACAATCATTGCCGGACTGAAAGCAATTTATAAAGAAATAGAAGCCGGTGATTTTGCGTTTTCGATTGCCTTGGAAGATATTCACATGAACGTGGAGCAACGGTTGACAGAGGCTGTCGGTGAAGCCGGTAAGCGGCTTCATACCGGACGCAGCCGAAACGATCAGGTCGCGTTGGATACGCATTTGTATGTACGGCGGGAAATCGCTGCCGTGGCGAAGCTGCTGATCGCTTTGCAGCAGGCGATAATTGACGCTGCCGAAAAATACGGCGACGTTATCATGCCCGGGTATACGCACTTGCAGCGGGCGCAGCCCATTCTGTTCAGTCATCATCTGCTCGCTTATTTTTCCATGCTTTCCCGTGATTTCTGTCACCTGGAATACGTTTGGAAGTTAGCCGACATAATGCCGCTCGGCGCCGGCGCGCTGGCCGGCACGACATATCCTCTGGACCAGCAGTACGTTGCCGATTTGCTGCATTTCACAACCATTTATGACAACAGTCTGGATGCGGTCAGCGACAGAGACTATATTCTGGCTTTTCTGGAATTTGCAGCCAATTTGATGATGCATCTCAGCCGTTTATCGGAAGAATTTATTCTCTGGTCGTCATCGGAATTTAAATTTATAGAACTTGATGATGCGCATTGTACGGGGTCATCAATTATGCCGCAAAAGAAAAATCCCGATATCTGTGAACTGGTTCGCGGCAAAACCGGTCGTTTCTACGGGCATCTTATGGGACTTTTAACGGTAATGAAGGGGATCCCCATGGCCTATGACAAGGATATGCAGGAAGATAAGGAGGGGCTTTTCGACGCCGTCGATAACTTGAAATTCGCCTTGGCGATCTATGCCGACATGATCGGCGCCATGAAGGTCAATAAGGAGCGGATGCGCAGCGTGCTTGAAGAAGATTTTTCCAATGCCACCGATATGGCTGATTATCTGGTCAAGAAAGGACTGCCTTTCCGGGAGGCTCACGCCGTTGTCGGCAAGACTGTCCGTTATTGCATTGAATCCGGCAAGGTGCTGCAGGAACTGAGCCTTGAGGAATTCAAGGCGTTCAGTCCGGTTATCACTGCCGATATCCATCATTTTCTTTCTATCGATATCTGTGTGGAGCAGCGGAAGACATACAACGGCACGGCGCCGTCATCGGTTCGGCGGCAGCTTGCAGCCGCCGGAACGACGGTGGCTGCTGAACTGACCGTACAAGAGCGGTGGCAGTCCGTTGCAGATTCGCTGTATGAATTGGCGGACTGAAATGCGCTGTGCCTTGAATACGTCTGTCGTGCAAACAGGTGAAGTGAGGCTTGCGCGTTTATAATTTATTTCATCAAATTCGGCAATTTGCTGTTGCCAAAAAAATTTTTTCATGTTATGATATGACTGTAGTAATTAATAATAACAATCCGTTAATAATTTCGGGAGGTTTTTATCATGGATAAGTACGAATGCAGCGTTTGCGGTTATGTTTATGATGAAGCTGAAGGCGATGCCGATAACGGTGTTGCAGCAGGCACGAAATTTGCCGATTTGCCGGAAGATTGGGTTTGTCCTATTTGCGGCGCAGATAAAGATTCCTTCAATAAGCTTTAATAGGTATCTGTAATTTGGTACAATAAAACTACTATCATCGATAGTAGTTTTTTTTTACATAAAAGCGGCATAGAAGGAGGAGTTACAATGGACATGCAAGAAATACGTGTCAAGGCACGAGAAAAAATGAAGGGGTGCCACGTTTGTCCGCAGTGTGACGGCAAGGCCTGTATCGGCGAAATACCCGGGTTCGGCGGTCTGCGTACAGCGCGGTCTTTTATGCGCAATATTGAGGCTTTGCGTGAATACGGACTGGTCATGCGCAGCATGGTCGGCGTTGAAGAGCCGGATACGTCTGTGGAAATCCTCGGTCGAAAGTTGGCGCTTCCCGTTTTGGTGGCGCCTGTCGGCGGCATCGTTTTGAACGCAAAGGTTGACGGCGATCCGGCGGAAGTGGAACAAGCGTATGACGAAGCCGTTACGCAAGGGGCTATGGAATGCGGGACTTTGGCCTTTACCGGAGACAGCGGCGCGCCGTACATGTATGCTTCCGGTATACAGTCATGTGCGAAGCGGCCGGGTATCGTCATTCCGACGATTAAACCCCGCGAAGATGATAAGATCATCGAAAAAGCCGTGTTGGCAGAACGATCGGGAGCCTTTGCCGTTGCCTGTGATATTGACGCGGCGACGTTGATCAATATGCGGATTTTCGGACGGCCTGTCGGCCCCAAGCGTCCCGAAAGTATTCGTAAAGTTGTTCAGTCCATATCGCTGCCTTTCATCGTCAAAGGGATCATGTCTCCTGAAGAAGCGACAGCCTGTGCGGACGCGGGAGCAAAGGGTATCGTTGTCAGCAATCACGGCGGCCGTGTTCTCGACGGTATGGCCGGTACCGCCGATGTGCTGCCTGCTATTGCAGCAGCCGTCAAGGGGCGCCTGGCGATCTTTGTCGACGGCGGTGTGCGTCATGGTGAAGACGTGCTCAAAATGTTGGCTCTCGGCGCCGATGCCGTCCTCCTCGGCAGGCCCGTTTCCATCGCCGCTATCGGCGGCGGTGCGGCAGGTGTCAAGCTGGCGCTGGATACGATCCGCCGCGAGTTGGCTGATGCCATGATGATTACGGGTACGCAGAGCCTGCAGTCTGTGCCGCGGCATATTCTGCATAAGCTTTAAGGGTATAAAAAAGGTCCTCGCTTCCGCGAGGACCTTTTTTTGTCAGTCCAGGATATGCTGTTCGTTACCGCTGCGCGATAAGTCGACATTCTCCAGAGGAATGATACCGGTTTTATGTTTTGCCTTATGATATAAGTAAACGGCAAAGAAAACGGGAATACCGATATAAGCGACGCTGGCGCCGTACCAGTCGATCTCAGGTCCTGTAAAGGCCGAATAATTTTGTCCCGCCGTGACGATAAGGCAGAGGATCAAGGCCAAAATAGGGCCGAAAGGGAAGAAGGACGCCTTGTACGGCAAGGTGGATAAATCTTTGTTCTGCGCTTTGAAGGCGCGGCGGAACCGATAGTGACAGATGGCGATGCCGATCCAGGTGATAAATCCCGCCATGCCGCTGATATTGACAAGCCAGTCGTAGGCTTTGCCTTCACCGATCAGGGACGTGAGGAAAGCGGCGAGGCCGAAGATAACGGTAGCGAACAGCGCGTTCGTCGGTACGCCCCGCTTATTCAGCTTCAGGAAGCATTTCGGCGCCTGTCCCGTTTCTGCCATGGCGTAAAGCATGCGCGTCGATACGTACAAGCCGGAATTTCCCGCCGAAAGTACAGCTGTGAGGATAACGGCATTCATGATCGAAGCGGCGGCGACGAGGCCGAAGCGTTCGAATACCAGCGTGAAGGGGCTGATGGAAATATTTTCGATTGCCGTATTCAAAAGGTTTTCATCCGTATAGGGAATGAGAAAACCGATGATGATGAAAGAACCCAGATAAAAGAGGAGAATGCGCCAGAAAATGGAGTGAACAGCGCGGGGGATATTCTTTTCGGGATCTTCGCTTTCACCGGCGGCAATGCCGATCATTTCCGTTCCCTGGAAGGAAAAGCCGGCGACCATAAAGATGCTGAGCATTGCCGTAAAGCCGCCGACGAAGGGCGCTTCACCAATCGTCCAATTGACGAAGCCGGGCGACGGTTCGGGACCGACACCGATGATGAGAAGCGTGCCGACGGCGAGAAAGACGATGACTGTCAAGACCTTGATGCCGGCGAAGATAAATTCGCTTTCGCCGTACGAACGGGTGGAAAGATAATTTAAGATGAATAAGATGACGAGAAAAATACCGCTCCATACGGCTGCCGGCACATCGGGAAACCAATATTTCATGATCAGCGAACCGGCAACCAGTTCCGCTGCTACCGTAATGGCCCAGTTGAACCAATAATTCCAGCCGAGGGCGAAGCCGAGAGATTTGTCGACATACCGATTGGCGTAGGTTTCAAAGGAGCCGCTGACTGGCAGATACGCTGCCATTTCACCGAGGCTCGTCATGAGAAAATAGACCATGATGCCGATCAGCGAGTACGAGAGAAGAGCGCCGCCGGGACCGGCTGTACTGACTGTTTCCCCGCCGGCAACAAAAAGACCTGTGCCGATGGCGCCGCCGATGGCGATCATGTTCATATGGCGGGCTTTCAGACTGCGTCGCAGTTTTTGCTTGCTTTCTTCCATTCCATCACTACCTTCATGTAAAAAGTATGCTAAAAAATTGGTTTACGTTTTTATTATAGCGAATGAAGAGGTTCAATACAAACTCTTTTCATATATTTTCACGTGATGAAATGATAAAATATGAGGGAGAAGATAGTTTTTCCCTTGTCTTTATCGTATAATGAAAAATATATATTTAAAGGAATTATGTATTACAAATCGGTATGGAGTTGATACGATGGAGTTGGAAGTATGCCGTGCAGCTATTGATAAGATAGATCATCAACTGGCGCGGCTTTTGGAAGAACGGCTGCAATGGGTCGCCTCCGTCGCGGCGTATAAGCGGGCGCATCATATGGAAGTGTATGATCCCCGGCGGGAAAAAATCGTGTTGGACAGGATCGCTGCTTTGGCGCCGGATCCTGATCTTGCGCCGCACTTGCGCCGCATTTATCAAATGATCATGGATGAGAGCAAAGCCTATGAGCTGCAACGCATGAAAAGAGGATAAAATGACAGAAATTACGACGATTCAAGGCGTTATGGAACGCCTTCTGTTTGAAGCGCCCGATTCGGATTACCTTGTTTTTCGCCTTCGTCTGGAAAGCGATGATCTGTTATTGACCGTGACCGGGCACGGCAGCAAACCGCTTGTCGGGGACCGTCTTCGTATTTGCGGCGAATGGGTGCAGCACAAACGTTTCGGTAAGCAGTTTGCCGCTTCGGGATGGCAGCGTTTGGCGCCGGAGACGGCTGATGGGATCGAGAGTTTTCTGGCTTCCGGCGCCGTCGACGGCATTGGCCCCGCCTTGGCGCGCCGCATTGTGGCGGCATTCGGCATGGCGGCGATGGATATTATGGAGCGGGAGCCGGATCGTTTGCTGGAAATTGACGGTATCGGCAGGAAGAAGTTGGCCGTAATTACAGAAAGTTTCCGCGCCGAAAAAGAAGTCAACGGCGTAGCGCTTTTGTTGGAAGAGCATGGCGTAACGGGGCGATATGCTTCGCGGCTCGTACAGAAATACGGTGATGACGCGGCTTACGTTTTGGCCCATGAGCCGTATCGACTGATTCAGGAAATCGACGGTATCGGGTTTAAAACAGCCGACCAGATCGCCTTGGCCTTCGGCATGGAACCGTTTGCTGAAGAACGGCTGGCAGCCGGTATGACCTATATTTTGCAGGAACTGAATCGCAGCGGCCATGTCTGCGTGCCGGCAACTACTCTGACGGAGCGGAGTGCCGCCGTATTGCATGCCGACGAGGGACTGCTGCACGATGCCGCGGTAAGAGCCGTGCAGTGGGGGCAACTGGTTACTGCCGATTATGGCGGTACGATGTATGTGTATACGGCGGCGGCATATGAAGCGGAAACGCTCGTCGCCGAACGGATACGGGAAATGACGGCAATGAAGCCGTTACCTGTCAGGACGCACGTCTCACTGTTCTTGGATCGCCGTCAGGATACACGCCGTATCGTGCTGGCGGAAAAACAGCGGGAGGCCGTGGAGCGATCGCTGTCCTCTGGCCTGCTGGTTATTACGGGCGGTCCCGGTACGGGGAAGACGACGGTCGTGCAGACGATTATCCAGTTAGCTGAACAGGAAGGCTTAAAGATCGTCCTTTGCGCACCGACGGGACGGGCGGCTAAGCGGCTTTCGGAAACGACGGGACGGCAGGGGCAGACGATTCACAGGCTTCTGTGTCCTGCCGGTTACGTCGGCAGCAGACAGGTTTTTGAATATAATGAAACACATTTGCTGAAAGCTGACTTGGTTATTGTTGATGAAGTATCCATGCTTGACTTGGAGCTTATGGACAATCTCCTCCGGGCGCTGCCGCCTCACTGCCGCTGTATTCTCGTCGGTGATGCCGATCAGTTGCCGTCTGTCGGAGCCGGCGCCGTTCTCCACGATATCATTCGTTCGGAAACGGTTCCCGTCATCCGCCTCGAGACGATTTTTCGCCAGCATGACGGCGGTCGTATCGTTACCAATGCGCATCGCATCAATCGTGGTCAGTTGCCTATCGTCAATGAAGATGACGAGTTCCGTTTCGTAGAGATCAAAGAGGAAAAGGCAGGGGCCGAACAGATCAGTGCTCTTTATGCGGCAGAGAGCGCCGAACATGACGGTGTTTTTGCCGTCCAGGTCCTTTCGCCGATGTATCGTCAGGAATGCGGCGTCGATCAGTTGAACCGACTGATACAGGAACGTTGCAACGGGCCTGCACCGGATAAGGGTGAGATACAAGAGACCAAGGCCGTTTATCGTATCGGCGACAAAGTTATGCAGAAGCAGAATAATTATGACAAGGGCGTTTTCAACGGCGATATAGGCGTGATTTTTGCGGTGCAACAAGAGCGTATCCATGTACGTTACCCGGAGCAGGATGTGAAGTACGAAGGTCGGGAAATTGATGAGATCACGCTGGCATATGCCATTACGGTTCATAAGAGTCAGGGGAGCGAATACCATACCGTAATCATGGCGCTGACCGACAGCCATGCGATTATGTTGCAACGTAACTTGTTTTATACAGCCGTGACCAGAGCTAAGCGGAAGGTCATTCTTGTCGGGACGAAAGGAGCGCTGCACCGTGCCGTTGCCAATGTGCGTCAGAGACGGCGCTTTACGCTTCTGGCGGAGCGACTGCGGGGCGAAGAAATTTTGTAGAGAACGGCGACGAAGCGGATCATAATGCGTCTGTCTGCCGCTGTTTATCTGCTTTTGCCTGCGATCAGACGGGAGTCGTATCATGGATTTGAAAAACCAGTTTTTGAATATCCTTTTTCCGCCTCGGTGTCCCGGGTGCGGCTGTACCGTCAGCCGGCACGGCGATTGGTGCCCGAACTGTTTTAACCGCCTCTGGCAGCCGAGGCTGATTGACGGCAGCCGGCGGCAAAGGCAGCTTGACGGTTGTTATTGCCTGATGCAGTATCGCGGTGCCATGCGCCGGATTTTGCAGGCCCTTAAGTACGACCGCGCTTTTCAGTATGAAGCGGCGTGTCATACGGTTTTACAACGGGTTCCCTGGGCTGAAAGACTGCAGGATGTTGACGTTGTTATGCCGGTTCCCTTGGCGGCCGAGAAGGAATTGAACCGCACCTTTAATCAAAGTACGGTTATCTTCCGCGCTTGGGCGGAAACGCGTTGGCCGTGGTGCGACGGGCTGTTACGCCTGCGTGAGACACAGGCGCAATGGCGGCTTACAAGAGCGGAGAGGGAAGCAAACAGCAAAAAAGCCTTTGCCGTAAAAGAGACGGTTTCGGTAGATGGCCGAACGATTCTCCTTGTCGAGCAAAGATGCTTGGGATTGATACAATATTGGAAACGGTGTGCATAGCGAAAAAGTCCATATATAGCGAGGCCTAGGCAAACGTCGGCAGATGGCCGGCTTTTTTTGTGCCTAAAATCAGGAGAGCGGACTTATAGCAAAGGAGAAGAAAAAACGGCAATAAGAATACGGCAGTAACGATAGCTTTTTATCGTTACTGCCGTATTTTTTAGATTTTCTTTCCCCATTGAATACCAAACAGGGTTTCATCGTTTGGCCCCAATTTTATAACTGCATGGTTATTGAGCAGAGAAGAAATATCTGGCCCTAAATTGTCTTGTCGGTCAAATGCTATGAAGATTTGTTTTCCTCTGATGGTTGAATACAGTTGTAATAGTTGCCGTAAGTTTTCATCGGAAATATTCGGAAATAATAATGAATCGTGGGCAAGAGCTGGCAGTGGTGTCAATTTTAAAATACTTAAATCGTAAATCAGCATTCCTTTATAATTGGTGCCAGTTCCTGAATCTCTCGGTGTCTCAAAGGTATAGCTGTTGCTTTTTAGCAACCTGAGAATGGGCGCATTGTCTTCACCATGAGATATGAAGTCGCTGATTTTCTCCATTTCATCATTAATACTTTTTTCCATCTGATGCAGAAGCAATGTGGTTCGCTCTTCGTATCCATCATGACGGACGAACAGAAACAACAGATTATTGCTCTGCGCCGAGCTGGGGCCGGGTATGGCAGGATAGCGATGCAGCTCCAGATTTCTATCAATACGGTGAAGTCGTTCTGCCGGCGGCACAGTCTGGTAACCAGGATAGATGGAGCAGTATGCGAGCAGTGTGGGAAGCCTATTGATCAGAATCCGGGGCGGAAGCGGAAACGGTTCTGCTGTGATGCCTGTCGGAACAAGTGGTGGAACGCACATCTGACGCTGGTGAAGCGGAAGGCAGTCTATACTTTTACTTGCCCGGCCTGCGGAAAAGCATTCACTGTCTATGGCAATAGTCATCGGAAGTTCTGCTCTCATGATTGCTATATTGCTTACCGGTTCGGAGGTGTCCGCCATGGATAAGAAGTTATTTTTTAATGAAATAACTTTTCAGGTAACGATAAATCTGGCAAGGAAAATGTTGAATGATAAACTTATTACCAAGAAGGAGTACCAGTCCTTCAAGAAGGAAATGCTTCATAAATATCAACCGTTTTTCGGAGGGTTATACACTTGATAATTCTACTGGTTAGAGTGATATATATAGTTGGAAGGAGGGCTCAACTATGGAAAAGAAAATGTGGAAAATAGAACAGAAGGTTACCGAAATTTCCAAACGGAAGCGGGTTGCTGCCTATGCCCGAGTCTCTGTAGAGTCAGAGAGAATGCAGCATTCCCTATCGGCTCAGATTAGCTATTACAGTTCATTGATACAGAAAAATCCTACGTGGGAATATGCGGGGGTATATGCTGATTATGGTATTACTGGAACAAAGATTATTAAGAGAAAAGAGTTTCAACGTATGCTTGCAGATGCAGAAGCTAGAAAAATTGATATTATTCTTACGAAATCCATCCAGCGGTTTGCACGTAACACGGTTGACCTGCTTAAGACGGTTCGGCACCTAAAAGAGATTGGTGTCGAAGTCTGGTTTGAAAAAGAAAACATTTGTAGCCTAAGTGGTGATGGAGAGCTGATGCTGACAATCCTTGCCTCCTTTGCTCAGGAAGAAAGCCGCTCTATCAACGACAATATCAAGTGGAGGTTTCAAAAGAAATACGAAAAAGGAATTCCCCATGCAAAGTTCTTCATTTATGGGTACCGATGGAAAGATGGAGAACTAGTTATCCAGAATGAGGAAGCAGCGATTGTTCGGAGAGTCTTTAAGGGGTATTTAGCAGGGAAAACGCGAAGAGATATACAGCGAGAGCTTGCCAATATCGGAGCTCATACGATGTACGGCAACCTATTTCAGGATTCTACTATAAAGCAGATGTTGCAGAATCCTGTATATAAAGGGAACCTGGTCATTCAAAAGACCTTCGTAATAGATCCAATTACCAAACATCAGGTCATAAACCATGGAGAAAAGGATAAATATGTAGTGGAAAATCATCATGAGGCCATTATTGATGCAGCGACATTCAATCAGGTTCAGGAAGAGATGGCGTGGCGTAAGGAGGCGGGAAAGCAACGTGGCGGATATGCCAGAAATTTCCTAAACACATCCTGCTTTACAGGAATCATCAAGTGCGGTATTTGTGGAAAGAGCTACATCCATAACATAAGAAAGTACAAAGGAAAACCGAGTGAATACTGGTCGTGCCTGTCAAATAAAGGAAAAGCGGAGGAACGGTGCGGGGCCTATGGTGCCATTCCACAGCCTGCTCTTGAACGCGCTTGTATGAGTGCACTTGAAATGGCAATTTTTGATAAGACAGAGTTTTTACAGAGGGTAGAGAAAATAGTGGTGCCGGCTTATCATTCCTTGCTATTTTACTTAAAGGACGGCAAGGTTATTAAGCAGCCATGGAAATCGACAGCGTTAAAGGATATGTGGACGGAGAAACGGAAGGAACAAGTGCAGCAAAGAATGGTCCAATACCGTAAAAGTGGACTGTCCAGCCGTTATAGTGCCTTTTCAGAACGTATCTTTTGCCCGACTTGTGATGTGAAATTTGTCCGTTGTTTGGAAACACGTAAAAATAGAAGAGTAGCGTATTGGCGGAGTCGGAACAAACATAAATGTGTCCACACTAGCGGCATCCAAGAAGATTGGCTGAAAAAAACAGCGGCAGCCCTTCTTGGTGAATCTACATTTGATGAGCAAAAATTTCGGGAACAGGTGGAATGGATTGAGGTTCAGAAGAATCGGACCCTGTTGTTCCGGTTTTATTCTGGAGAAAATAAAGAGGTGCAATTGCCATGAAAAAAGTGCAGGTCATACCAGCTACACTACAGAATTACACAGAAAAACCTATTCATAGCCAGAAAAAGAGAAGGGTCGCCGGGTATGCACGCGTTTCAACCGACCGGGATGAACAGCTTACAAGTTATGAAGCACAGGTTGACTATTATACAAATTATATAAAGGGACGCAGCGACTGGGAATTCGCTGGGATGTACACGGATGAAGGAATTTCAGCGACAAATACCTTGCATAGGGAAGGCTTTAAAAGTATGATTCGTGATGCAATGGATGGCAGAATTGACCTTATCATTACGAAATCGGTCAGCCGTTTTGCGCGGAATACGGTGGATAGCTTGACAATCGTACGTAAGTTGAGAGATAACGGGGTCGAAATCTACTTTGAAAAAGAAAACATCTGGACACTAGACGCCAAAGGTGAACTTCTTATTACTATTATGAGTTCCCTAGCACAGGAGGAAAGTAGGAGTATATCAGAAAATGTCACTTGGGGACATCGGAAACGGTTTGCTGATGGGAAGGTCAGTTTGGCATTCAGTCATTTTCTTGGTTATGACAGGGGAGCGGACGGCAATCTGGTAGTGAATAAAGAGCAGGCAGAAACAGTAAAACTGATTTATCGTTTATATCTTAGCGGGTACACCTTTCATTCTATTGCAAAGAAATTGACAGAGCAAAAGATTCCAACACCTGCGAGGTGCAAAATATGGAGACCCAACACGGTGCGAAGTATTCTCATGAATGAAAAGTACAAAGGTGATGCGTTGCTTCAAAAGAAATTTACGGTGGACTTTCTTACGAAAAAAAGTAAGAGGAACGAAGGGGAAGTACCGCAATATTATGTGCAAAATAACCATGAGGCTATTATCAGTCCACAGGTATTTGACTTGGTACAGGAAGAGATGCGGAAGAGAAAAAATAGTAAAATTCGTCATAGCGGTATCTCCATTTTCTCCAGCAAAATCAAATGTGGACAGTGCGGCAGTTGGTACGGAGCCAAAGTTTGGCACTCGACTGATAAATACCGCCAGACCGTATATCGCTGTAATGATAAGTTCAAGAGACATTGTAAGACGCCACATCTGACTGAAAATGAGATAGAAAATATATTTGTCCGAGCAGTCAATCAACTTATCAAGAATAAAGATGAGATCCTTAGCAATATTATTCTGTTAAAGATTCGCCTAGTTGATACTACAGATTTGGAAAAGAAACGAAACGCATTAGAATTCAATATGAACCTGTTAGCAGAACGGGTTCAGCAACTCATCTCCGAAAATGCTTGCTTGACACAGGATCAAGTGCAATATAACCAAGAGTACAGCGAGCTAGTTAACCGCTATGAAAAAATAAAAATAAAGTATGACCAGATTTGCGATACCATGAAACAGCGTACAAGTAGGGGCCAGCAGCTAGAAAGATTTATTGAAAATTTACAGAAACAGGAATTTATTAGCATTTTTGATAAAAGACTGTGGTGCAGTTTGGTAGATTTCATTACTGTAAATGAGAAAGATGATATTTGGGTGACTTTTAAAGATGGCACAGAAATCAAAGCATAAATGGATATTTGGAAATGCAAGAGAGAAACGACATGACTTTCCGGGAAAACGGAGTACAGTATGTTAATGTATAGCATTCATATATTATTAACTTAAGCTTCACAGTTGATACCCCGCTGATTTATCTTTATTAGTAATCCGCGAAATAAAAATAGCATGAACTCATTCCGTTTTGTATAATAAAAGTAACGAAAATCCACAACACAAACGGAAGGCTTATGCCATGAATATTGTACAATATCATCACTCATGTGAAGTATCATCTTCCAAGATTCGTCAATTCTTTGCCGAATTCCATGTCAGCCAGTTCTTGCGAAACTACAATGTCTACAAGATGTGCGGCTTTGCAGTCATGACCGCAAAGCGCGTCCGAGGCAGTGTTTCAGAGGCGGTTCTTCTACCAACGGAAGCTGGAACGGTTTATTCCCAAGCAATGCCATTGCCGTAGAAACTGCTATCCTGTCCTTGCATTTGTACGATGAGCGAAACAGGGCTGTCGGTCTGTGTTTTGAGCCATTGCTGGATCTTCGCGGCATCGGTCGGGGAAAGTGGGGCCGAGACAGTGAGTTTTGCAAGAAATTGTTGTGATTGACTGCCTGATGTGCTTGCGTCCGTACTGTGGGCGGGCATGGTGCTGCCTTGGGCGGCAACAATTTGTGGAAATAGCGCAGGGAGCTGAGCATTCATAGCAACGGTGATTTGTTCATCGCTTTGCTGTGTTTGGTAGGCCGGATAATAAAGGCTCGCGAGCTCTTTATAGGATTTTCCTTTATCGTTGGCAACCAGTCCTTCGATCCGGTTCGTGATGATTTGTTGAATCTCTTTTTGACCGATGGTGTTTACATTGCCTTGCACGATGTGTAACTTGGCATCTGTCAGTTTGGAATACGACTGCATCGAGGCCTGGAGTTCTGCCACCTGATCCTCGGTTAGTGGTGTTCCAATGAGATCGACCCTTAAGAGTCCATCTTTGAAGGCATACGATACGGCACTCACTTTTTCAGAGGCGACTTCTTTTGCTATAAACGTTTTGATCTGCGTATCGCGGATGTTGTCGTTGACTGTTAGATAGGCCATGTAAATGCTAGGGATGGTGATGACGATGCCCGCGATTAGGAGAATGGTCCGCTGGTATTGCATGTGGCTTTCGTTGACCGTCGTCGATGCCGGTACGCGCAGCACCTTGAAGACTAAGAATGCGGAAAGCGTGATAAAGAATGCGTTGATAAAGAACAGGTAGAGCGCGCCAAGTACGAAGGTAGAAGAATGCGTGGCGATGCCGTAGCCTGCGGTGCAAAGCGGTGGCATCAAGGCCGTGGCAATAGCAACGCCTGGAATGACATTCGTTTTTTCTTTTCGGGTGTTACCAATGGCGCCAGCGATACCGCCTGCTAGTGCGATGATAACGTCCCAGATGGTCGGGGATGTGCGCGCTAAGAGTTCGGAAGATGCATCGCTGATGGGCGAAAGAGAAAAATAAATCGCCGAGGTAATCAAGGCGAAGGAGACTTGGAAGCCAAGCTTTACCATCGAATCCTTGATAAATTGCATGTCATAGGTTGCCATTCCGTAGCCTGTTGCGACAAGGCCACCCATTAAAGGGGAAATGAGCATGGCACCGATGATGACTGCGGTGCTGTTCATATTGAGGCCGACGGACGCAATGAGGATTGCGGTGATTAGAATGACGAGATTTGCGTCTTTCACCGAAGCATCGGACGCGATCCGCTGTCGGATTTCAGAGAATGGGGCCGAGTCGCCCTTGAGGTCTAAGAGTTGTGAAAAATTGAAGTTCATAGGGATAGATCTCCTTTCTGTTAGTTCCTATCTTTCATGATAGCATATTTTTCTCCGGAAAATCATTGTTGTACAGAAAAGTCTGATAATAATAGGTAAAATAGGAATAAAAGGAGTATTCTCGAGAATTTTTATATTGGCTAATTGTATAATGAAACTGAACACATAAAAAGATCCATAGCGAATACCTTCATGTTATGATTTATAATGGGCCCCTTGTCTAGACCACAGTAAAATGGAGTAGCACAGAAGTTAACATTGGCGATGTTATACAATTTTGGAACCCCGGTGATGAGGCGTGGACTCACGCTGGTATTATAACAAATCTAGACACCCCCTATGGAATTACATATGCCGGACATACTGATGATCATTTTCAAAGGCCACTAAGTGATGTATACCCGGATTCTTATACTGAGGTACGCTTTTTATGCCCAATAGACACTATTGATTAAGTACTCATGCTATGGGAAAATAGGTTAGAAGCGAATGATATAGGGGTGCGATAATTTTAAAATAAGGATTATACGCTGAATATAAGTGTATGATCCTTATTTTTATGAAATTAATAAAGTTAACTGCAATATTTTCAAAGTTAAGATTTGTCGTAATTTGAAGAATTATAAATTAATTCTTCAAATCGACTTTTAACTATTGCGGATCTGGGCAACTTCATTGCAATTAATAAAGAAATTCCTAGTGAGAAAGGAGTTAGAAAAAATAAGAGGGGTTAAAATTAGTATCCACCTATTTTTTTTTAAACATGCACACGGGGGTGTTCGAAATTCTGACTATCGTTCTATTGTATCAAATACAAACACCTTTGAGATGATATTTATACGACGGGGGCTACCTTGCAAAGTTGCGCGGCGGCTTTGAAATGTCGAGGCGCTGTCGCCGTGTACGGTCTCGTCATGGCCAGCAATGCCAAGTAAGACAGTTGTCCTCTGCCGCGTACGTGACGAAACAGGAGCCTTTTCGGTCTTATCTCTACGTTAACGAAACTGTCGATCATACCCATAAGCCTGAAATCGTTCAGTTTTTTACGGATATGGATTTGCGCCGCAGTTTTTTAGCGACCATTCGCGGCGCTTTTCGGAAAGGCCCAGGCAGTGACGGTCTTGTGGCTGCAGATTACGACTTTTTTTCTGGAGATCAGCATCGTTGGAGCGCAATCCGGGACGGCGGCCCGGAAGGCTTTAGCGCAGGCCTCGTCTTCTCTGCAGAGAGAACCGTTTTTGTGCAGTACAGCGCTTTTGAATCCGGAACTGCTGATTGATGACCTGCATAGCAACTGTTGTTTTCAACCGTTATCATATTGACGAATATCGATGGTATGGTATAATTTATCATATAGATATACATATATATGATAAGAGGTGTAGCGATGTTTACGTTCATTCAGCGTGAAATCCTGGGGATGAAGTGGCTGTCCGTAGTCTTTGGCGACCTTCTTGCGGCAGTCGGGCTTGATCTGAACGGACCGGTAGGCGGCAGTATTCATTTCTTTTTATATGACGTCAGCAAAATTACGATTCTTTTGTGTGTCCTGATTTTTTTGATTTCCTATATACAAAGTTTTTTTCCGCCTGAACGCAGCAGGAAACTGTTGGGGAACGTTCACGGTATCGGCGCCAATGTTTTGGGAGCTTTGCTGGGAACTGTTACGCCTTTTTGTTCCTGCTCTTCTATTCCGTTGTTTATGGGCTTTACAAGTGCAGGCTTGCCGCTGGGAGTAACCTTTTCCTTTCTCATTTCTTCGCCTATGGTCGATTTGGGAAGTCTGATTCTGCTTATCGGGGTTTTCGGCTACCGAATAGCCTTTCTCTATGTTCTTGTCGGGCTGGGCATTGCCGTCGCCGGCGGAACTGTGATCGAGCGCCTTCATTTGGAAGCGGAAGTGGCGGATTTTATTTATCATGCGCCCCTTTCAGCTCAGGCTGCGGCGCCGGAATTGACTGTCAGTGACCGCTGCCGGTATGCATGGGAACAGATGACCGGTACCTTTCAACGGGTATTTCCCTATATTCTTGCCGGTGTCGCCGTCGGCGCTATGATCCATAATTGGATTCCCGAAGCGGTGATCGGAGAAATTCTTGGCGTTCATAATCCTTTTGGCGTTGTCTTGGCTACGCTGGTCGGCGTGCCTATGTATGCCGATATTTTCGGGACGATACCGGTTGCGGAGGCGTTGCTGGGAAAAGGGGCTTTGCTGGGCCCCGTGCTCAGCTTTATGATGGCGGTTACGACGTTGAGTCTCCCTTCTCTCATTATGCTGAAGAAGGTCGTAAAGCCGAAACTCTTGTATACGTTCGTCGCCATCTGTGTCAGCGGTATTATTTTCGTCGGTTACGTGTTCAATTTGTTTCAGCATGTACTTATGTGAGGAGTGTTTGTATGAATGCCGTTGATGCCGCAGTTATCTGCAAGACCTTGGGAGATTCCAACAGAATGACCATTGTTCAGCTGTTGACGGACGGAGAATTATGCGCCTGTGATTTGTTGGCATATTTTCGTATTACACAGCCGACGCTTTCGCATCACATGAAGGTGTTGATAGAGTGTAATCTGGTCAGATCCAGAAAAGAATGGAAAAATACGTATTACTCGCTGAATTGCGAAACTGTTACCGCTTTTAGGAATTACATTGAGTCACTGCGCTGTGACGGCAAAAACGGATGGCGTGCGTCCTCTTGTTGTTCGCCGTCCCGTGCAGAGGAGTTTGAATAGTGCGGAAAAAGACATTTTTGCATTGTCCGGCAGACCGATGCTGGCGCTCCGGATGAGGAGATGATTTACTTGTGAGTAAACCGAGGATAGCCTTTATTTGTATACGCAACTCCTGTCGCAGTCAGATTGCCGAAGCGTTCGGCCATACCTTGGCAGGCGATGTTTTTACAAGCTGTTCGGCAGGAACGGAGATTGCAACGGAGCTTGATCGCGGCGCAGTGCGTATCATGAAAAACGTATATGGTATCGACATGGCGGCGGCCGGGCAAAAAAATAAAACACTGGACCAACTGCCGCCGCTAGATGGTCTCATCACGATGGGCTGTGGCGTACAATGTCCGGTTCATCCTGCAAAATGGAAACGGAACTGGGATTTGGTAGATCCAGTCGGGAAAAGTGATGCCCTGTATTTGGCCGTGATTCAGGAAATAAAAGAAAGAGTGATGGCCCTTAAAATGGAAATGGAAAGGAGGGGGAAAGATGGATATTAAGGTTATTGGCGGCGGCTGCAGCAAATGTGAAAAAATGTTGGAAGCAGTAAAAAAAGCTGTCAATCATTGCGGTATCGACGCCGATATACAGTATGTCACAGATTTTTCCGCAATTGCCGGTTATGGAATTATGCGTACGCCGGCGCTCATGATTGACGGAAGCGTCGTTTTAAGCGGCCGCGTACCGACTGTCGGGGAGATTGAAAAATACCTGTGATCATATGCTGCGCTTTGTTCTTGGATCGGCAGAGGCAGCAGGGCGGTAATTTTTCGCAGACAGGCCGAAAAGAAAACAGGCACGGTATTCGCCTTGCGGCGGGTACCGTGCCTGTTTTGTATATATTATCCTAATGTTTCAATGAAAGCCTTGACGATTTCCGGATCAAAGAGCAGACCGGAGGCGCTGAACAGCTCGCGTACGGCCTGTTGTTTCGTCTTTGCCCAAAATTCTGTCGACGGGTTGATGATCGTGTCATAATAATCGGCAACGGCGATGATGCGGGCGCCGAAAGGAATATTGGCGCCGCGGAGGTGTTTCGGAAAGCCGGAGCCGTCCCACCGCTCATGGTGATAGCGGATGTAGGGGACGATATCCTGGCAGCAGGGGATGTTTTCCAAGACGTTTCCGCCGGCGGCGGCATGCCGCTTATAAGTCGCTTTTTCCGTGCGGTTCAGATAAGGCATCTTGGACAGGAGCGAATTGGAAACGAAGAGCATCCCGATGTCATGCAACAGTGCGGCGTGTTTGATTTGGACTATTTCGCTTTTCGGCAATGCCAATTTGGTCGCAATACTGACGCTGTAATTGGCGACCTGGAGAGAATGCATGTAGAGACGTTGGTTTTTTAATTGGATAAAAGCAAGGAGCGCAGTCGTGATCGAATCGAGGGAGTCCTTTTCTTCAGCAGCGATGCCTGCCGCTTGCCGTAATGATAACATGTACATACATACAGAACCTTTCCATTCGGAATGTTAATTTTTCTTGCGGAAATTGCGGAATTGGTGAGTACGCTTCGGATGCCGCAAAATGTTCAGCATGGTAGCACTCGTCTTTTTTATGCGGGCTCCCGTGTTTTTCACACGGCGAACTGCCGTAATCTTTGAATTGCGTTTAGGACGCATATCACGAATCGAGCCGAAATCACCGCGCCGTACGCTGGTCGCCTTGATGCGGTCGGAATGGAGGGAGCTCTTTAAGGAACTCATGATCTGGTTGGCTTTGATGTCGCTGTTGAAGCTGTAAATGTCGACAGCCGTATAAGCCAGTTCGGGGTATACATGAATGCAGATGTGTGATTGATCTGAAACAGCCATGCACACCAACTCTTCGTCAAGACGAAAGAATGTGATGTCGTTCAATGCGGCGCCTACGACTGCCAGCGCCTGTTCAACAAAAGGGCGCAATTCTTCCGGTTCATGGAATTCGCAGCGGCAGTTATAAAAATCAATAAGTAAATGTTTACCCAACGTAGTATTCATGATATTCACCTGTTCGTAAGTTACGCCTTATTATATAATTTTTTCTCTTTCTTGTAAATAACCTTGCAGGGGCCGACGCATGAGTCTCTTCCCGGCGAACAGCGTAAAACGGACATAAAAAGAAGGCTCCAGTTGCAGGTGGAGCCTTCGGGAAGAGGAAATCAGACAGTTTCGCGCTTCGGTGTGAAGGTAAAGGCGTCATCGACATAATCGATGGAGACCGTGTCACATTCTCGGACGTCGCCGGCAATGAGCTTGCGACTGAGCGCTGTTTCTACGGTGTGGACAATCAGACGGCGCAGGGGACGGGCTCCGAAATGAGCGTCGAAGCCTTGTGCCGCCAACTGATCGAGGGCCTTTTCGCTGTACGTCAAGGTGACTTTGACCTGTTTTTCCAAGCGGTCGCTTAAGCGTTGGAGTAAGATTTCGGCAATGTGGCGTACCTGTTGCTCTTGTAATGCCTTGAAGACGATGGTGTCGTCTACGCGGTTGAGAAATTCGGGCCGGAAGTATTGCTTTAAAAGTTCCCGGACCGCTTTTTCCGCTTCGTCAAAGTCGTCGCGTTCCAGAATTTCATGGGAGCCGAGATTACTGGTCATGATGATGACCGTGTTTTTAAAGTTTACGACGCGTCCTTTGCCGTCGGTGAGACGACCGTCGTCAAGGATCTGTAAAAGGACGTTGAAGATATCGGGATGCGCTTTTTCGATTTCATCGAGCAGAATGACACTGTACGGACGGCGGCGTACGGCTTCTGTCAGCTGACCGCCTTCGTCGTAGCCGACATAGCCGGGAGGCGCTCCGATGAGGCGGGATACGGTGTGCTTTTCCATGTATTCGCTCATATCGATGCGGATAATATTGCGTTCATCATCAAAAAGTGATTCGGCCAATGTTTTTGCCAGCTCCGTCTTGCCGACGCCGGTCGGTCCGAGGAAGATAAACGAGCCGATAGGGCGGTTCGGGTCTTTAATGCCGGCTCGCGCTCTGATAATGGCGTCACTGACAACGTGAACCGCTTCATCCTGCCCGACGACGCGGCGGTGCAGCACGTCTTCCAAGTGCAGCAGTTTTTCTCGTTCGCCTGTCATCATCTTGGTGACGGGAATGCCTGTCCAGCGGCTGACGACTTGCGCGATATCTTCTTCGCCGACTTCTTCTTTCAATAGACGTGTGCCGTTTTCCGAGGCCAGACGGTTTTCCTGATCGGCCAGTTCTTTTTCCAACTCCGGCAGCTTGCCGTACTTCAACTCCGACGCTTTAGCCAGGTTGTAGTCGTGCTCTGCCTGTTCCATTTGATGGCGGACTTCGTCGAGTTCTTTTTTGATGGCCTGTGTATGAAGGATAGATTGCTTTTCACTGTCCCATTTTTCTTGCAGCGCCTTTTCCTCTTTTTTCAATTCGGCTTTTTTGTCGGTGATCTTGGCCAGTCGTTCTTTTGAGGCGTCATCCGTTTCTTTCGTCAGCGACTGTTCTTCGATTTCAAGTTGCATGATCTTATGCCGGATGTCGTCGAGGGGCGACGGCATCGATTCGATTTCCGTCCGCAATTTGGCGGCGGCTTCGTCGACAAGGTCGATTGCTTTATCTGGCAGGAAGCGGTCGGAAATGTATCGGTCCGAGAGAACGGCTGCCGAAACCAGTGCTTTATCGCGGATCCGGACGCCGTGATGTACTTCGTAGCGTTCCTTCAAACCGCGCAAAATCGTGATCGTGTCTTCTACAGACGGTTGATTGACCATGACCGGCTGGAAGCGGCGTTCCAAGGCGGCGTCTTTTTCAATATATTTCTGGTATTCGTTCAGCGTTGTGGCGCCGATGCAGCGCAGCTCACCGCGAGCCAGCATCGGTTTCAGCAAGTTCCCTGCATCCATGGAGCCTTCCGAGGCGCCGGCGCCGACGACGGTGTGAATTTCGTCGATGAAGAGGAGTATCTGTCCCGCCGATTTGGCGATTTCGTTCAGCACGGATTTCAGCCGTTCTTCAAATTCTCCGCGGTACTTGGCGCCGGCAATGAGTGCGCCTAGATCAAGAGAGTAAAGCGTCTTGTTCTTCAACGATTCGGGTACGTCGCCGGAAATGATGCGCCGCGCCAGTCCTTCGACGATGGCCGTTTTGCCGACGCCCGGTTCGCCGATGAGGACGGGATTGTTTTTCGTGCGCCGCGACAGAATTTCGATTGTGCGGCGGATTTCGTCATCTCTGCCGATTACGGGATCAAGTTTGCCCTGACGGGCCGCTGCCGTCAGATCGCGGCCGTATTTTTCAAGGGCTTTGTAGTTTCCTTCCGGATTATCGCTGGTAACGGATTGCTTTTTATTTTCTTTGATAATCCGGCGGATCTTGTCGCCTGTCAGGCCGAATTGCCGGCATACTTCCTGAATTTTGGCATCGCCTTCTTCCACGATGGCTTCAATGAGGTGTTCGGTACTGATAAATTCATCGTGCATCCCGTCGGCGCGCTGCTGCGCTTTGCCAATGATGCGGACCATTTCCGTCGACATGGATAATTGGCTCTGTCCTTTGACCGAAGGAATCTGCTTCAGCAGCTGTTCCAAACGTGCCTGCAACATCGGAATATCTGTCTGGCATTCACTGAAAATGGTGGACAATAACCCTTCGGGATCCTTTGTCAGTCCCAAGAGAAGGTGGACTGCCGTGATTTGCTGATGATAGTGGAGGGCCGCTGTTTGCTGCGCTTCCTGAAATGCTTCCATAACTTTCTGTGTATATTTTTCGTTTCCCATGATAAAGACTCCTTTCATCGTGCCGTCTTTGGGACGTGCTGTCATAGAGCAAGAGCGATTGGAACTCTCTTCAAGTATCATTATACCTGTTAAAGTCAAAAAGTCAAATAAAAATAAAAAGAATTTGTCTTTTTGATTTTTGTGAGCGGCGAAATCGCCGGCGCGGCGTTATACATGAGACAAAAGCTAAAATAATATGGAGCGGACAGGTGCGTCCAAGTTGCAGCAGGAGCATGATATAAAAAAAGGCCGATACAAGGTATCAGCCTTTTGGGCAGGTGTTTTCTTTTCGTAGACAATCCAAGACGCGCAGGGCGTTTTCTTTGATGATGGGAATAAAGGTTTTCTGACTGTAATGAGCAGGCAAATACGGAAGCAGCGGGTTATCTTGCCCCAAGAGGCAAACGAGAAAGGGTGACATCATACTGACAATGGCGCCGTAGAGACGAGGATCTTTCTTATCGTAGCCCAGATAGTCGCTGAAAAGAGAAAGAATCATTTCCATTTTCGGGAGCGCTTTGCTCGTCAGGATTTGTCCGATAAACGGTGACGGCGCCAGCATCTCTTTCAGCCACAGGCGTATTTGCCAGTTATCTTCGGCAAAGTCCGCTTCCAGAAGGCGACTGATGACGGATGCAATCTTTTCTCTGGATGAAGCGGTACGCTGACAGATGGCCGTCAGTTCATCCATGCTGAGCAGGTAGTTTTGCACTTCTTCTAATAAGGCGATGTACAGACCGTCACGGCTGCCAAAATGATAGTTAACGGCGGCTATGTTGACTTGAGCCGCTTCACAGATCTGTTTGCTTGTCGTTTTGCTGTAGCCATTGGCGGCAATGAGATGACCGGCGCAGATGAGTATTTTATTTCTCGTTTCCTTACCGTCTTCGCGGTGTGTTGCTGTTTTCATAGGGGTACCTTCTTTACGACAACTTGTGGCGGAACAGCCACGCTGCTGCAGGGAGCGTAACGGCAGCAATGCTGAGCATAGGGATGAAGTTGCGCCAAATCAGACTGAGACCGGCGCCTTCCAGATAAATGCGTCGGATCGCTTCAATGGCAAAACGTGTCGGGTTAGCATAGGTTGCATAATACAGGATATCCGGCATGTTGCGGACCGGTGTTGCCAACCCGGAAAGAAGCAGCATGGGCAGCAGGAAAACAAAACAATAGACCATGACTTGCTGCATGTTTTGAGCTACTGCCGAAATGGATAGTCCAATGCCGACGCAGCTGATGAGGAATAAAAAGACCGTGATGTAGAAGAGCGCCAGTGAGCCGACCATGGCGACGTGAAACCAGAAAACAGCGATGCAGAGCATCAATGTAGCTTGCACCAGACCAATGACGATAGGCGGAACGGCTTTCCCGATGAGAATTTCGCCGGGGCGCAGCGGTGTGACGAGAAGCTGCTCAAACGTTCCCTGTTCTCTTTCTCTGGCAACGGATAATCCGGCCAAGATCATGACTTGTGTCAGGGCGATCATGGGGATGAGAGAGGGGAGAAACATCCAGCGGGAAATCAGATTGGGATTGTACCAGGAAATCGTTTGTACCGTAATGAGCGGAGGGCTTTGACGCAGTTCCTGTGTATATGAGGCGGCTGCGGCTGCCGTATAGGATACCGTCATGGCGGAGGACATAATGTTTTTTCCGTCGGTAATCACTTGAACCGCGGCGGTTTCGCCGGCAGCAATGCGGTCGGCAAAATCGGCGGGAATCGTAATCACTGCCAAGACATCGCCGGAGTCGACTGCCGCTGCGATGTCCGCTGTGCCGGACAGATTCTGGCGGCGCGTGAAAATGCCGCTGCCGTCTAGCTTGCTTAGGAACGCCGCGGAGTAGGCACTGTGGCTCTGATCCACAAGAGCATAAGGAATGTCATTCAAGTTATATGTAGCCGTATAGCCGAAAAGAAATCCCTGAACCAGCACAGGCAGCAAAAGAATGACGCGGCTTTTGGAGTCTTTCAGCGTCGTTAGAAATTCTTTGCGGATCAGATGGAGAATGATCGAGAGCGAAGCGAGGTATCGGTTCATAAGTCAAAGCCTCTTTTTCGTTACAATAAAAGACAAGGCCGTGAAAAGAACGGCATAGGCGGCAAGGACCGAGCAGTTCCGCGTGATAATGAACCAGTTCGTGCCGGCGAGGAAGAGCGATTTCAGCAGTTCCATATAGTACGTTGCCGGCACTAGGTGGCCGATGACATTAATCGCGAAAGGCACATTGTGGAGATCGAATATGAAACCGCTGAGCATGACCGTTGGCAGCATACTGACAGTAAGGGCAATTTGGCAGGCGAGAAATTGATTTTTCAGGACTGAAGAAATCGTAAGTCCCATGCCGAGAGATACAAAAATAAATTCCATTGAAGCGAAGATGATGATCCACAGCGGGCCGTGCATCGGCACATGATAGAGAAAACGAGATGCAAAGATGCAGAGCATAAAGCCGGAAAAAGAAATGCAGAAATACGGAATCATCTTGGCCAGCACGATCTCAAGCGGACGGACAGGTGTAATGAACAGGGACTCCAGTGTGCCTCGTTCCCATTCTCGCGACATGACCAGGGTAGTGAGAAAGACCCCTACCAATGTCTGGACGATGACGATCAGCCCCGGGATAAAGAACCACGTACTCGTGTTCGCGTCGTTGAACCATTGGCGGCTGATAATATTGATCGAGCCGCGCGGCGTGAGTTCCGGCAGATAGGTGCCGCTGTGTTCAGCCGACCATTGGGCAATGCCGCTTTCCAAATAACCGCCGGCTGTTCGTGCCGTAGTGGCGTCGACGCCGTAAGTGATCATTTGGACACTGCCCGTTCCTTTAGCAAGACTTTCCGTAAAATCGGAAGGAATGATGAGGATCGCTTCTGCTTTTCGATGATCCAGCAACGCTTCGCCTTCATGCAGTGATGTAACATAATAAGGCGAAAAGTAGTCCGATCCGTCGAGAAAGCTGACCATATCCTGCGCTGTCGGCGACGTGTCTTCCAGAACGACGGCAACGGGAATGTTCTTGACGTCAAAGGACATACCGAAACCGATGAGGAGGATCATCATGATCGGGACGATAATGCCGATAATCAGACTGCTGCGGTCGCGGAACATTTGGAGAAATTCTTTTTTGATGAGTGCCTTCATGCGGCGTGAAAAGTTCGTCATGGTTGCTCCGCCTCTTTTCGGGACTGTTCTACAATGGCAATGAAGGCTTCGTTCATCGTGGCGTTTTGACCGGTACTGCCGCGAATCTCCTGCGGTGTTCCCAAGGCGAGAATGGTGCCGTGGTCTTGAATCATCATGCGGTCACAATATTCGGCTTCTTCCATGAAGTGGGTCGTGACGATAATCGTTGTGCCCGTATCGGCAAGGGACGTGATGCGCCGCCAAAAGGTGCATCGCGCCAAGGGATCGATGCCGCTTGTCGGTTCATCCAGAAAAAGAAGCGGCGGCTTATGGAGCAAGGCGGCGGCCATGGAAAGACGCTGTTTGAAGCCTCCCGGAAGAATGCCGGCAGGTGTGAGAAAATAGTCTGTAAGCTCAAATTGCTCGGTCACTTCGGCAATGCGCTGTACCGCTTCTTTACGGCGCAGGCCGTAAATGCCGCTGTAAAATTCGAGATTTTCTTTTACCGACAGTATCGGGTAGAGGGAAAACTTTTGGGCAACGTAGCCGACATTCGCTCTGGCGGCAGCGCGTGCTGTACGCAGATCCGTGCCGGCGACGGAAAGCGTTCCGCTCGTGGCCGGCAGCAGACCGCAGAGCATGCGGAAAGTCGTCGATTTACCGGCGCCGTTGGGTCCGAGAAGACCGAATATCTCGCCGCGACGGACCTGGAAAGAAGAATCGGAAACGGCTGTAAAATCACCGAACTTGCGAACTAAATGGCGGACCTCAATGACGATTTCCGGTGGCAGTTCATAAGAGTCTTTGTAGGAAACAGGAAAAGCCGCCGTACTTTCTTTCGTTTGTGCCGCTTGCCGGAGAAGCATCATAAAGCTGTCTTCCAGACGTGATGAAATGGGTGCGGCCGTCAGTTGCGGATATTTCTTTAAAAGCGCAAGCTGCGGCAGTTGGTCTTGCCGATATAGGCTAAAGCGGACTGTAGATCCGTCGGGCACGGCATCAATGACCTGCTCCTTATCATCGAGCAGCGCTGCTTGAACAATGCGGGACGGAACTTGCGGCGGCGGAGTTACGTTGAAAACTAAGCCTGCCGATAAGGCGCTGATTTCGGCAGGCGTGCCTTCACGAAGAATGGAACCTTCGTACAAAATGATGAGATGGCTGCATCTTTCCGCTTCGTCCATATAGGTCGTACTGACTAAAATGGACAATCCTTCTTCGCGCTGTAAGGTTTGCAGGATTTCCCAAAGCTCCCGCCGCGACAACGGATCGACGCCGACTGTCGGTTCATCGAGAATGAGCAAATCCGGCGAACGGACTAAGGTACAGGCAAGGCCCAGTTTTTGTTTCATGCCGCCGGAGAGCTTGCCGGCAAGGCGGTCGGTAAAGGCTGTCAGACCAGTCATGTGTAGCAGTTTTGCGAAACGCTTCTGCTGATCTTCCTGCAATACGCCGTGCAGGTCGGCGTATAATGTGAGGTTTTCGGCGACGCTCAGATCTTCGTACAGGCCAAAACGCTGCGGCATGTAACTCAAGCGGTCTTGTACAGCTTGGGGATCGCTGAGGACATCGGTTTCTAAGACGGAAAGCGAACCTGCAGTAGGCGCAAGCAGACCGCAGATAAGACGCAGCAGTGTAGTCTTGCCGGCTCCGTCGGGGCCGATGATGGCGGTGATCTGTCCGGCCGGAACAGTGAGCGAAATGTCTTTCAGCGCTTCTATCGTTTTTTTTGCAGGGGCATCGTAAAATTCTTTGCGTATATGGTTTGCAGTGAAAGCAATAGCAGTCGTCATGACGTATATCCCTTCTTCACTCAGGACCTTGTTCAAAAGGTAATCGTAGCCGGCATCCCCATGCGCAGTATATTGTCCTCATCGGTTACATAAATACGGACCTCATAAAGAAGAGCACTGCGCAAATCTTCCGTTTGTACCGTTTTTGGCGTAAATTCCGCAGTGTTGGAAATATATCCCACTTGGCCGATGATTTTTCTGTCAGGAAAGCTGTCAATGTGGATGAAGGCCTGTTTACCTTCATACAATTCACCGAGGCGATTTTCCGAAACATAGGCTCTGATCCATTTTGCCGAATCCGGAGAAAGCGTAAATACCGGTTTTTGCGGCGTTGCCATATCCCCGGTTTCGAGAAGGCGGGAACGAATGACGCCGTCTTGCGGAGCCGTAAGGGTGGTTTGGCTTAAGTTGCACTTTTGCAGCTTCAATTGCTCCTGTAGCTGTTGCAGCTGCGCTTCGGCAGCGGCAATATCTTCCGAACGAGGACCGATTGCTGTCAAGTTCTGGGCAGCCTGCGCGTTTTGCAGATTAGCCATGGCAGCTTTATACCTTGCTTCACCGTTATCAAGCTCTTGTTTGCTGACGGCATCTTGGTTATACAGCGTGAGCAGTCTGGTATATGTTGCTGCCGCATTGTCGGCATCAGCCTGCGCTGATGCCGTAGAGGCTTGTGCACCGGCCAATTCCTGCGGCCGGGAACCGTTATGTAATTTGTTCACGACAGCCTCTTGTTGTGCTATTTGCGCTTCCATGGCGGCAATCTGCAATTCCAACGGCTGTGTGGCGAGCTTTGCCAAGACATCGCCTTTTTTGACGCGGTCGCCTTCGTCGACATACATCTCTTCAATTCGTTCGCTGCTGTTGAAAGCCAGCGATACCTGACGGATATCGACATTGCCATACAGTACGAGTGCCGGGTCATCTTTCTGAGCAGCAGTATAGGCGTAATAGCCCAAGGCTGCCAGCAGTACGATGGCGAGAAGAAGCAGCGTTTTTTTATGCGCGAGCAGTTTCTCTTTCATGACATGATCCTTCTTCCTTTTGTGTGAATATAGGTGACGCCTCTTTCTTTGATTGTATTGTATCAAAATCAAATTTGAATTACAATTATATACGCCGTGTTTTTTTTTGCAAAAAAAAGAAACGATCCCTTTCGCGGAAATCGTTTCATAATCTGGCTATTTTTTTCGGATCTGCGGCAATATTCTCGGCGTGCCTTTTTCTACGACAGCGCTGCCGTTAGTTGTGTCGGATAACTTTTGCAAGAATGAATCTGTCGTGTCTGACGGAAGGAACAGCGCAAAGGAGACGGAGTCGGTGAAGCTGCGGTCGGTTATGACGGCGCTGCAGTCCGTTGCGAGACGTTCGATCGAGTCAACGGAGGAATAGGTTGTCTTTACAGTCAGCACGTCGCAGAGAATATGGTCGGCAATATTGGCTGCTTCAACGACGAGCGCGGCACTGTGCCCATAGGCGCGGATAAGACCGCCTGTACCCAGCTTGGTGCCGCCGAAGTAACGCGTCACGATGATCAGGGCATTGGTCAGGCTGTGCGCCTTCAAGACTTCGAGGATCGGTTTTCCTGCCGTTCCCGACGGTTCACCGTCATCGCTTGCTTTCTGCAACTCCGCCCTGGCGCCGAGGCAGTAAGCATAGCAGTTGTGGCTGGCGTCCCAATAGTTCTTTCGAGCCGACTGTAAGCGAGCGGCAATCTCTTCTTCCGAAACGACTTCATAAAGAACCGCGATAAAGCGGGACTTCTTGATCACATATTCGCATTCCGCCATACCGGACGGTGTCGTAAAAAGAGGAAGAATCGCCATGATGAATCGCTCCTTCAGCATCGCCTATGCAAAAATCCATCGCTGCAGCGATGGATTTGATAGACCGTATGGTGGGAATAAGTGGATTCGAACCACTGACCTTCACGATGTCAACGTGACGCTCTAACCAACTGAGCTATACCCCCAAGAGACTTTACCAGTATACATGAAGATGAATCCGGTGTCAAGATAAAAGTCCTATGGCAAACTCTTTTTATTAAAAATGGCGCGGCTGGGGATCTGTGCGCTAAAGATGCCGACAGTCATCAGTACGGCGCCCATGACTTCATTGAATGACATCAGTTCATTGATCAGGATGAGGCCGGCAATGGCGCTGAAAATCATTTCGAAACTGCATAACAGCGAGGCTTCCGTTGGCGGCACTTTTTCTTGTCCGATGATCTGCAATGTGAAGCCGACGCCGCTGGAGAAGAGACCGCAGTAGAGGATAGGCACCATGGCGCCGCTGATCATGGAGAACGTCAATGTTTCTCCGGCGAAGGGCATGGCCAGGAGATTGAAGATACTGCAGCCGATGAATTGGCCGAACGCCAAGGTCAGACCTGAATAATACCGAACGAAGCAGCCTACGGCCAAAATATGAAGGGTCCAGAAAATGACGCCGAGCAGTACGAGCGCATCTCCTTGATTAATCGCCTCACCGGCGCCGTGAAAAGCAAGGAGATAAAGTCCGGCAAAAGCCAGTACGCAGCCGATGACATGAGAAATGCGCAGCGCATTTCCCAAAAGGAGACCGAAGAGCGGGACAAAAACGATGTACAATGCCGTAATAAAACCGGCTTTGCCGGCAGTCGTATAAAACAGGCCGACCTGCTGCAGCGCCGCGCCGGAGAAGAGAATAAAGCCGAGAATGGCCGCCGCGCCGATTACCGGTATCCGGCAGCTTCCGGCAGGCGCCGTGTTCTGTCCCTTGCTGAAGGCCCGCCAGACCAGGGGGAGAATGGCGATGGCGCCGATGAGAAAACGGATGCCGTTGAAGGCGAAGGGGCCGATGGCGCCGGTGCTTACCCGTTGAGCGACGAAGGCCGTTCCCCAGAAGAAGGCGGCCGTTATGAGCATGAATCTGTATTTCAGCAATTTAGGTATCTTCCTTTCGTCATGTGAAGTTACTTATTATTGTATCATGCGTTGTAAAGCGCCCGGAGAATCGGTTCTTCCGTGGGAATGGATTTGCCTGCCCGGAGCTGTTGCGTTATAATAAATACAATACGTATTTGGAGGCGACCGCGTTGTATACGAAAGCATTATTGACCGATCTATATCAATTGACCATGATGCAGGGGCTTTTTTTTGAAGGAAAGCACAGACAAACCTGTACCTTTGACAGATACTACAGAACGAATCCCTTTCACGGCGGCTACACCGTCATAGCGGGGTTGGAGCATCTGATCGACTATGTGCAGCACATTCGGTTTACAGAAGATGATTTGGCTTATCTGAGAAGGACCGGCATTTTTGCGGATACATTTTTAGCCTATTTGAAGGGCTTGACTTTTACCGGCGATATTTACGCCATGCCTGAGGGAACCGTAGCGTTTCCGCAGGAAGTGCTGTTGCGCATAGAAACGAAAAAAGATGAAGCCATGTTGCTGGAAACGTGCATGTCCATGATCATGAATCACGAGAGCCTGATTGCGACGAAAGCCCGCCGCGTACGGACTGTGGCCGGCAGCGATAATTTGATGGAATTCGGCCTGCGCCGTGCGCAAGGCAAGGCTGCCGGCGTCTATGGCGCCCGGTCCGCCATGATCGGCGGTTTTAACGGCACGAGCAATGTTCTTGCCGGCGCCCTTTTCGACATTCCCATTCTCGGAACGATGGCGCACAGCTGGATCATGACTTTTCCGAGCGAATTGGAAGCCTTCAGAGTCTATGCGAAATATTATCCGAATAACTTAATCCTTTTGGCCGATACATATAATACATTAAAGCAGGGCGTTCCCGATGCCATTACCGTTTTCAGCGAAATGAGAGCAGCCGGGACGTTGCCGCAAATGTACGGTATCCGCCTGGACAGCGGGGATTTGGCGTATCTTTCCAAAGAGGCGCGGAAAATGTTTGAAGCTGCGGGATTCAATGATGTCGTCATTGCCGCATCCAATGATTTGGATGAAAATTTAATCAGTGTATTAAAGAGCCAGGGCTGTGAAATCAACTCCTGGGGCGTCGGCACGCATTTGATTACCGCCGAAGACAGCCCGTCTTTGGGCGGTGTTTTCAAACTGGTCGGCCAAGATGAAGACGGCAAATTTGTGCCGAAAATCAAGATGAGCGACAACGCCGAAAAGATTTCCAATCCCGGCCGCAAGAATGTGCTGCGCATTTATGACAAGGCGAGCCGTAAGATGAAGGCGGATATTATCATCCTTGAAGGCGAAACAATTGATGCCGAAAAGGATCTGCAGCTGACCAGTCATAAAACACCGTGGCGTTCCCGCATTCTCGCCGGCGGTACATACGACGTGCGGAAAATGTTGCAGCCTGTTTTTCAAAAGGGAAAGCTTGTTTATGAAAAGCCGTCGCTTAAAGAAATCATGGCCTATGCGGAGAGCGAGATCAATACACTTTGGCCCGAATATCTGCGCCTTGTCAATCCCGAAGAAATGTGGGTACAGAGAAGCGCCGAATTGTCGGCTTTGCGGGAACGCGTTCTGCAGGCCGAATCGTCATACTTCCTGTGATCAGAGACGAAAAGGAAGCGCCGTTGCGGCGCTTCCTTTTTTATACCAAAATCGGCTTTTCAACGTATTCGCTGCCGCCTTGGCGGGCATCTTTGCGGCAGAAGAAAAAATGCTGCATATCGGCAGCCAACAGGTCGTATGTCAGTTGTTCGCGTGCCGTTTCCGTCAAAGCCGCCCGCTTCGACAAATCGGTCAACAGCGGCAGCCCGGCAATCGCCTTGGCTTCCTTTAAAAAGCGCCTGCCCCGTTCGCCGGCGCCCAGAATGCGGGCATATTGCGGCCCTGTGCGGAGAAAGGCGTTCATCGTCTCCTGGTGCAGGCCGAGTACGATATAAGCGCTCATGCGGCAAAGGCGGCTGTACGAATAGCGTTTCGTCTTTATTGCGGCCAGTGCCGTCTGCCAATCGGCAGTACGATTCATAGCCGTTTTCCAACGATTTTCCAATCCTTCCGCGAAGGCTGTCAGCGATTTCAGTTCTGCAAGAGAGCGCCGGCGGCTTTCATATAAAACGGCATCGTGATAACGGGCATAGTCCGTGTAAGTGCCGTTTTTGACTGCATCGCACAGAGAAGGCAGTACTGCCGGCGGGATATAGCGGCTGTATTCGGCGGTGGCGATACCGTTGCCGATGGCTTTGCGCAATGCCGTTGCGCCGACGAAGTCACCGTCCTGCAGTGCAGCCGTATGCCGGCCGCAGCGGGGCACGGTCAGCAGTGAAAGCGTCGGAGCATAGGTGCGGCTGGCCTTGGCGTATTCCCAGGCCAGCAGGTTGTTCGGCAAGGTCAGCGCTGCTGCGAAATCCGGATTTTGCCGATACAATTTTTCCGTAAGGCGCGTGCCGTATGTTGCGTTTTTGCGGTCACATCCGGGAGCCGATACGGCATCATCCCGATTGACAGCGGCCGTAATCGCAGCTGCCGATAACGTTTCCGTGCCGCAGGCGATTGCTTGACAGCCCAACGCTGCCGCGAGTCGGACGGCTGCTGCCGCAAAGTAAGGGGCGCTGTTCAAGACGCAGGCCGCCGGCAGTTCAATGACGCAATCGGCGCCGCCCTGTAATGCCCAAAAGGCACGCAGGCGCTTGTCAAACAACGCCGGCTCGCCGCGTTGTACGAAAGAGCCGCTCATGATGACGACGATAGCTTTTTGGTCGCCTGCCCGTTGGCGCAACGTGCGGAGTAAATACGCGTGGCCCGTATGAAAGGGATTGAATTCTGCCGTGACGGCAATGCTGTCCATAGGTGATATGTCTCCTTTTTTTCATTATATCATACCTGAGACGGGCAATCACGGATCGGCTCCGTCAAGGGTGTGAAAAATTTGCGGGAATATGTCGGCAAACGAATTGTTTTATGCTATAATGAATAAAGTCTGTTAAAAGAAAGCATGTAAGGGTGAGCAGAATGAAGTTTTTCAAAATCTTGGCACTGTCGGCGATAACGGCAATTTCCGTGGTCCTGTCCGGCTGCGGTACGGCAACTGTAGATGAAGAGTACAGTTTCGGTTATACGCAGATGAAATCGGCCGAATCGGAAATTTTTCTCTTGACTCCGTTTCAGCTGGGGCGCGTAAAGAGTCAGATTCCCAGCGGCTTTATGTACATCGGCAGTGACAATCACATCAATATCATCGCTACGGCGGAACCGGCAGCAACGACGCCTCCCCAAGCGGCAGCAGAACATGCGGCGGCCATGCTGAAACAGACGCCGGATATTACGGATCTGCAAACGAAGACCTCGGCGACGACGGTAAGCGGCAGAAACGCTGTTGTCATTGACAGCACTTATGACGAACCGGTAGACGGCAAAAAAATGGCGCTCGTCGTGCGAAGTGTCTTCTTTGAAGATAAAGGCCAGACGTGGAACGTCATGTACATGTATCCCAAAGGCGATGCCATCGGGGAGGAAGTGACGGAACGTATTTTTGGCCAGTTACAATAATTCAAACAGACGAAAGAGGGTAAATTGCATGATCGTATTGGTTGTAAACTGCGGTAGCTCGTCCTTGAAATACCAGTTGGTAAACATGGACAACGAAGAAGTCATGGCAAAAGGATTGGTGGAAAAGATCGGCCTGTCCGATTCGCAGCTGACCCACAAATGGAACGGACAGAAGAAGGAAATTCGGCAGTCTATTCCTGATCACCATGTAGCCGTTAAACTTGTTCTCGATATTCTTACAGACGGCGAATGCGGCGTTATCAAATCGATGGACAGCATTGACGCCGTAGGCCATCGTGTCGTTCACGGCGGCGAAGAATTCGCCTGCTCCACCTTGATCAATGACGATGTCATGAAAGCCCTGGAAAGATGTTCGGCCATGGCGCCTCTTCATAACCCGCCGAATATCATCGGTATCAACGCCTGCAAAGCTATTATGCCGCAGGTGCCGCAAGTTGCGGTTTTTGATACGGCGTTCCACCAGACGATGCCGCCCAAGGCTTATATGTACGGTCTGCCCTATGAATTATATACAGAAGACGGTATTCGCCGTTACGGATTCCACGGCACGAGCCATCGTTACGTCGCCGGCCAGATCGCCAAGGTTATGGGCAAAGCGGTGGAAGAACTGCGTATTATCAACTGTCATCTCGGCAACGGGTCTTCTCTGGCCGCCATTCAGAACGGCAAATGTGTGGATACGACCATGGGCTTTACGCCGCTTGCAGGTGTTTTGATGGGTACGCGCTGCGGTGATATTGATCCGGCTATCGTTTTGCATGTTATGGAAAAGAAGGGGCTTTCTACGCAGGCAATGGATACGCTGATGAATAAAAAGTCGGGCGTACTCGGCATTTCCGGCGTATCCAGCGATTTCCGCGACCTAGGCGACGCTGCCGAAAAAGGCAACGAACGAGCTAAATTGGCTCTCGACATGTTCCATTATCAAGTCCGCAAGTTAATCGGATCCTTGGCGGCCGCCATGGGCGGTGTCGACGTCATTACCTTTACGGCAGGTGTCGGTGAAAACGGTATCGAAGACCGTGCCGCCATTTGCGAAGGGCTGGAATATTTAGGTGCCAAACTTGACGCCAAGCGCAATGATGTCCGCGGCAAGGACGCGCTGATCAGCACCGATGATTCGACGGTAAAGCTGTATGTTATTCCGACTAATGAAGAAATCATGATTGCCAGAGATACGAAGGAACTGGTGTCAAAATAGTTTTTTTCCTCTACAGGAGCCGTTTTTGCAAACGGCTCCTGTTTCTTTTGCCGCCGCAACTGGACGATATGAGGTAAATGCTATAAAATACTTATTGTAATGAAGACGATCGGCGGCTAATGGGAGGAAAGACAGTGCACATACTTTATTGGGATATAGACGGAACTATTTTAAATACAGGTCGAGCGGGGCTTTATGCGATTGAAGACGTTTACCGCGAACTTTGCGGCGATGCGGCAAAAATACCGGAAATTTCCGCCGGCGGCCGCACGGACAATTATATTTGCCAGCAATTGCTTTATAAGGGGACAGGCGTTATGCCAACTGACGCGGAAGTAAGCAGTTTCTGCCGGCGCTACGAACGACAGCTTCTTAAATGGTTGAAGAAGAAACGGCAAGACGGAACCGTTTTTGCCAATGTTCGCGATATTTTGGATTTCTTTGTTCAACGAGAGGATTTTAAACTCCTCTTGCTGACGGGAAACAGCGCTTACGGCGCTAAGTTGAAGTTGGAAGTCTTCGGCCTGGATCATTATTTTGATTTTGATCATTCCGGCTTTGCCTGCCAGTATTATTATCGCAATGAGTTGGCGCAGAATGCCTGTGCTATCGCCAAAAGAACATGGGGCAATGCTGTTGAGACGATGTTTGTGACCGGCGATACGCCGTATGACATTGAATGCGGCAAGGCGATCGGGGCCAAGACGATTTCCGTCGCTACCGGCCATTACGGTTATGACGAGTTACGTTCGTTCCAGCCTTGGAAGCAGCTTCGGACGCTACCTTCGGCGGCGGAATTTTTGCGGCTTTTGTCTGTGGAATAAGGTTTTTGGAGGATGAAAACTGCACAGCCACGGCCTTTTCTGGCAAAAACGAGAGAATGATGATATAATAAAAAAAGTTCTTGAAGGATTGTTTTTCGGCGGTTCTTGAGAAGAAAAATACGGGAAGGTATCTATAAGCGTGAATGTATTTTTAAAGGATGAACGAAAAATTCTTTCGATCGTTGTCCCTGTGTATAATGAACAATTAAATATAGAGAAATTCTATGAAGAAGTTACGCAGGTTTTGGGAACCGTCGATATGGCTTACGAAATCATTTTTGTCGATGACGGTTCAAATGACACGACACCGTTGGTGCTGAGTCGCCTGACGCAGCAAGATGAGCACGTACGGGCCTTTATTCTGGCCCGTAATTTCGGGCATCAGCTGGCTCTCACGTGCGGCATGGATCATGCTCGAGGCGATGCCGTTATCACTATGGACGGAGACTTGCAGCATCCGCCGGCGATGATTCCCGATTTATTGCAAAAATGGCGTGAAGGTTATGATGTTGTACAAACCGTTCGATTGGCGACGGACGATGCCGGTTTCGTCAAACAGTTGACTTCATCAGCATATTACAAGGTTTTAAATGCCTTATCGCCGGTACATATTACACCGGGAGGATCTGATTTCCGTCTCATGGACAGAAAGGTACTGACGACTTTTCGGCGTTTTCGTGAACATGGCCGGTTTATTCGCGGCATTGTCGGCGACATCGGATATAAGACGGCGACTATCGATTTTATAGCGCCGAAGCGTTTTGCCGGGACTTCAAAATTTTCGATGAAGAAAATGCTCCGTTTCGCCTTGGACGGCATTACGTCATACTCTAACCTGCCGTTGCGCATATCCTTTTACGCCGGCTTGCTTAGCGGCTTATTCAGTATTGTCATCATCATGCATGCCCTTTATTGCAAAATCACGGGCCAGGCGACTCCGGGGTGGACGACAACGATCGTCGTCGTCTGTCTCATGGGCGGGCTCCAATTGATTTTCATGGGAATTATCGGCGAATATATAGGCCGAATATTTGAAGAAGTAAAAGATCGACCCCTTTATTGGCTTCGTGCTGAACTTGGCAAGAGACAAAAGGACGGCGAGTAAGACTGAAGCAGAGAAAGAAGCGATCTATGACAGATAACGTGCAAAAAATGGAAGGGAGACGGGAGAACAGTATGTGGCAAAACGTTTCTAAAGTGGCGTTCGTTGCGGTACTGCTGCTGATAACGACTGTTCCTGTCGGGGCTTACGGTGTCGGTGACCGCGGCAGTCAGGTCGCATCAATACAGAAGCAGCTTCGAAAATTCGGTTATGCCGTCAGCGCCGACGGTATTTACGGCCGAGAGACGAGCAAAGCCGTAGAGCATTTTCAGGCCGATAAAGGGCTTGCGATCAGCGGGACCGTTGATGAGGCGACGTATAGGAAGCTGTTGGGAAAAGCAATGCCGAAAGAAAAGGCAGGGAAAGACAGAAAGACTAGCCGGAAAACTGACAGCCTGCCGTATTCTGGCGGCGGAGACCGCGCCGATTATTTAAGAACGAAGAAATCTGCGGGCAATGATGTAATCGGCAGGAAAATTGTTTCATCAGCTTATCGGTATCTCGGCGTACCGTACGTATTCGGCGGTAATACACCGTCGGGATTTGATTGTTCGGGTTTTACAAGATACGTATTTTCACATAACGGCATTACACTGCCGCGCATGGCTGACGAGCAATATCTTGTGGGAGCCTCCGTCAGGCGTCGCGACTTAGTGCCGGGTGATCTGGTGTTTTTTTCCACCTATGCGTCCGGCGTCTCTCATTCCGGAATCTATGTCGGTGACGATAATTTTATTAGTGCCACGTCGAGCGGCGGCATTCGTATTGACAGCTTGAACAGCGATTATTGGTCCAGTCGTTATGTCGGCGCGAAACGCGTGCGTTAACGGGCAATTCGAAGGTCGGCAGCAAATAAACAAAGCGGTTCGTTTGCTGCCGGCTTCGTCTTTTACGGGGAAACAGTTGCGATAAGGCTGATAATGAGTGTATAATTTGGCAATAAATAAAGGAATAAATTGAGATTTTAAAGGAGTGTTACTGATGAAGTACATGACGGGAAACGAAATACGGAAAGCATACCTGGAATTTTTTAAAAGCAAACAGCATCTGGTTCTTCATAGTTTTTCTCTGGTTCCCGAAAATGATCCCAGTTTGCTCCTCATTGGCGCCGGCATGGCTCCGCTTAAACCGTACTTTACGGGAAAGCTCGTACCGCCGTCCTACAGAGTGGCGACGAGCCAGAAATGTATCCGCACCGGGGATATTGATAATGTCGGCAGAACGGCACGGCATCATACGTTTTTTGAAATGCTCGGCAATTTTTCTTTCGGAAATTACTTCAAGAAAGAAGCCATCGCCTGGGCCTGGGAATTCTTGACGAAGGTTTTGGAACTGGATGAATCCAGGTTATATGTGACTATTTATCCCGATGACGATGAGGCTTACGGTTATTGGCACGACATGATCGGGCTGAGTGACGAACGCATTTTTAAGCTTGATGACAATTTTTGGGAAATAGGGGAAGGGCCTTGCGGTCCGGACAGTGAAATATTCTACGATCTCGGTCCCGAACGCGGCTGCGGTCAGCCGTCCTGCACGGTCGGTTGTGACTGCGATCGTTATCTGGAAATCTGGAATCTCGTGTTTACGCAGTTTAACCGTAATAAAGACGGAGAATATATTCCTCTTGAAAAGAAAAACATCGATACTGGTGCCGGATTGGAGCGACTGGCTTCCGTCATTCAGCAGAAAGAATCGAATTTTGAAACGGATCTGATCTTTCCGATTATTGAAGCGGTTCGTGACCTTTGCCGGGGAAATTATGAGGATCCGGAACAAAAAGTGGCGATGAAGGTCATTGCTGATCATATTCGGGCTGTGACGATGCTGATCAGCGACGGGGTTTTGCCGTCTAATGAAGGACGCGGCTACGTGTTGCGCCGCGTATTGCGCCGTGCCGTTCGGTTCGGCAGATTGTTGGGAATCGAAGCGCCTTTCCTCAGTTTGCTGGTTGATACCGTAGTCGCAATGTTTGGTGAAGCGTATCCGGAACTGGCGGAACGGAAAGAACTGATCAAAAAGATAATTGATACGGAAGAACGCCAGTTTGGCGCTACCTTGGCACAGGGGCTGGAATTACTCAACGGAATGATCGAAGCAAGAGGCGAAAGCACCGTCCTGGACGGCGCACAGGTCTTCCGACTTTATGACACCTATGGGTTCCCTGTGGAATTGACGCAGGAAATTGCGGCGGAAAAGGGCCTATCCATAGATGACGCCGGTTTCGAAGCGGCGATGCGGGAGCAACAGGAACGAGCCCGTGCCGCCCGAGCGGATGTGGCCGCCAAAGTCATTACGCCGGATACGACGGATTTGGACCGGAGTTGCCTTGTACAGGATCCGTCGGCTAAGGATGGGACCATTGTCCTGCTCGGTAAAAACGGTGCGGCAATCGAAGCGGCCGGAGACGGTGAAGAAGTAACGATCATCCTTGACAGGACGCCGTTCCATGCCGAAGGCGGCGGTCAGATCGGCGATACGGGACTGCTCGTCAACGATACCTGTAAGGCAGCGGTAACAAATACGAAGAGTTTGCCCAACGGGTTAGTTTATCTTATTGCCACTGTGCAGGAAGGTGTGCTGCACAAGGGCGATACGGTGCAGCTGGTTGTTGATAAGGAACGTAATCTGGCGTTAGCGCGCAACCATACGGCTACGCATTTGCTCCAAGCGGCACTGCGCAAGGTTTTGGGCAATCACGTCAATCAGGCCGGTTCTCTGGTGACACCTGAGCGGCTTCGCTTCGATTTTACGCATTTTTCGTCCATGTCGGCCGATGAAATAGCCGATGTCGAGGCTGAAGTGAATAAAGAAATATTAAAGGCGATCAGAGTGGAAATTGAAGAAATGCCGATTGATGCCGCCAAAGAAAAGGGGGCCATGGCGCTTTTCGGTGAGAAATACGGCGACATCGTTCGCGTCGTGACTGTTCCCGGATTCAGTTGTGAATTATGCGGTGGAAGCCATGTCGATAACACGGCTGTGATCGGGTCTTTCCGTATTCTGACCGAAGCCGGGATCGGTACCGGCGTGCGCCGCATTGAGGCTGTGACCGGTGCCGGCGCATTGGCAAAGGCAAAGGCCGATGCGGCTGTATTGACGGAATTGGCGGCGCAGCTGAAGACGAAGGAAGGCGAATTGACGGTTCGGGTGACACATCTTCTGCAACAACTTCGCGACAGCGAAAAAGAATTGCAGCAGCTGAAAAAAGAACGGTCGCTTTCAGCGCTGGACGCGATCCTTGCCTCGCAGGAAGAGATGGGCGGAATTTCCTGTATTGCCGCGGCAGTTTCCGTTGATTCCATGGACGGCCTGCGCGACTTGGCCGATACCGTTTTGGATAGAGCCGGCGGCGTTGTTCTTTTGGGGGCCGTTATCGGCGATAAAGTGAATTTTGTCTGCAAGGTGGAAAAGGCCAGGACAAAGGACGGTATTCATGCCGGTAAGATCATTAAGGAAGCGGCCCAGGCTGCCGGAGGTAACGGCGGCGGCCGTCCCGATATGGCGCAGGCCGGCGGCAAAGAGCCGGAAAAGTTGGATGCGGCTTTGACGGCAGGCAAGGCGGCGTTGCAGTCGATGATTGCTAAAGGATAAAATAGTACTTGATTTTCCATAAAAGGACGTGAGCATATGGCAGTAAATGACGAAACGATGGTCGTGCGGACGAAGGATGAAGAGCGCAGTGTAGCAGCGATGATTTTGGAAGATGTTTACAAAGCATTGGAAGAAAAAGGCTATAATCCGATCAATCAGATTGTCGGCTATTTGATTTCCGGCGATCCGACATATATTACGAGTCACCATAATGCAAGAAGTAATATTCGGCGCATTGAACGGGATGAATTAATTGAAGAACTGCTGCAGTCCTACGTGAAGCAGCGTAAACTTTAAACGATGCGTATTTTGGCATTGGATATCGGTTCGAAGACGATCGGCGTGGCCTGTAGCGACGCTTTGCTGATTACGGCCCAGGCTGTAGAAACGATTCGTCGTCAATCAAAGAAAAAAGATTTGGCACGATTGGCGGAATTAGTCAAAGAGAAGGAGATTCATCGTATCGTCGTCGGCAAACCGCGTCACATGAATGGGGATCATAGCGAAAATATTGACAAGATAGAGCATTTTGTTGCAGAATTAAAAGAGGCGATACCCAATATGGAGGTCGTCTATTGGGATGAACGCCTGACTACGGTCATGGCGCAGCGGCAGCTGAAGGCGGCGAAGGTGCGCCGGGAAAACCGCAAAAAGGTGGTTGACGCCATAGCGGCCGTATTTATACTGCAGAATTATTTAGATGCCCAAGGAGGTCTGTGATGTCTGAAGAAATGTTGGAAGAAGTACAGGTCGTTACTGTTACCGGTGAAAACGGCGAAGAAGAATACTATGAAGAAGACGTGAGAATCGAACATGACGGCAAACAATTTTGTGTGCTTATTCCCATTCCCGACGAAGAGGAGGACGAGATTGACGGCGACGCCATTATTGCCCGTCTTGACGAGGAAGACGGTGAAGTCATTTACGTGGCGCCTACGGATGAAGAATTCGAGGCTGTTTCCAAAAAGTACGACCAAATTATTGAAAATATGTAATTGAGAAATAACGAATATCGCTTCCGGAAAGAGCCGGAAGCGGTATTTTTTTGTAGTGAGATGCCACCTCTTTTACCGCATGAGATAGCGGCTGTCCAATAAGCACTTGCGACCGTCTTCAAACAGCGCTGTTTTTCCGTTATGCATGGGAAATGGCGGGATTTATTGACGTTTTTTAGGTCATACAGTCTGAAAAATGATTCACAAGAAATATAAGGTAAAAAAATATAATAACTATAAATCATAGTTCGAATAATTTTAAAGAATATAAGATATAACGTTTAAATTGTTTTTATTTTCACAAATAACCCTTGCGGTTTTATTTGACCATGCTAAAAATAAAAAAGACGGCGTTTTATGTGTAAAAATAATTTTTACGATGCGGTATTTGCAATAAATAAGAAAAGTGCTATGATTAAGGCATAGAAATCAGGTTAGGTAAAATTTTTAACGAGGTGATTTGAAATGAACAAGTATTTGGAATCAGTAATTGAAAATGTCAGAACGAAACATGCCAATGAACCGGAATTCGTTCAAACCGTCGAAGAAGTATTGACTTCGTTGGAACCGGTAGTGGAAAAACATCCGGAATACGAAAAATTCGATCTGCTGAATCGTTTGGTAGAACCGGAACGTCAGTTCACTTTCCGTGTCGTTTGGGAAGACGACAAGGGTGAATACCATACGAATACGGGCTATCGTTTCCAGTTTAACGGCGCTATCGGGCCATACAAGGGTGGTCTTCGTTTCCAGAAGAACGTATATCCCGGCATCATTAAATTCCTTGGCTTTGAACAAATTTTCAAAAATGCTTTGACAGGGCTTCCTATCGGCGGCGCTAAAGGCGGTTCCGATTTTGATCCTGCCGGTAAATCCGATGCTGAAATCATGCGTTTCTGCCAGAGCTTTATGCAAGCCTTGTATCGTTATATTGGTCCCGATATCGATGTTCCTGCAGGTGATATGGGCGTCGGCGGCCGTGAAATCGGGTATCTTTATGGCGAATACCGCCGCTTGAAGGGCGCTTTTGAAAACGGTGTATTGACCGGTAAAGGGTTCAGCTTCGGCGGCTCCCGCATTCGTCCGGAAGCTACCGGCTTTGGCGCCGTTTATTACTTGGAAAATGTTTTGAAAGATGACGGCCAGGACATTAAAGGCAAGACGATCGCAGCTGCCGGCTTCGGCAATGTAACGTGGGGTATCTGCTTGAAGGCTGCTGAACTCGGCGCCAAAGTTATTACCTTGTCCGGTCCTGACGGATATATTTATGATCCCGATGGCGTTACTACAAAAGAAAAAATTGATTATCTCCTTGAAATGCGCAGCAGCGGCCGTAACCGCGTACAGGATTATGCTGATAAATTCGGCGTTCAATTCTTCCCGGGTGAAAAACCGTGGGGCCAGAAAGCCGATATTGTAATGCCGTCTGCCATGCAGAATGACGTTCATATGGAACAGGCTAAACAAATTGCCGCTAATGGCGTTCGGTACTATATTGAAGTTGCCAACATGCCGACAACCAACGATGCATTGAAATTCTTAATGGAACAGAAAGATATGATCGTTGCTCCGTCTAAAGCTGTTAATGCCGGTGGCGTAGCCGTATCTGCTTTGGAAATGAGCCAGAATAGCGAACGTCTTGTCTGGACTGCAGAAGAAGTAGATGCTCGTCTCCATGAAATCATGAACACGATTTACAAGAACTGCAAAGACGCATCCGAACGCAACGGATTGGGTTACAACCTCGTCGCCGGTGCCAACATTGCCGGCTTTGAACGTGTAGCTGACGCTATGCTTGCACAAGGCGTATTCTAAGCGTTACCGTTTAGGCCATAATGCATTGTTGCAAAAAATAGGTTGAAGTTGAAAAAGAAGAATGAGTTAAAGAAATTATACTTTAACTCATTCTTCTGTTATTTTACAGGAATGGGTAACGAATATTTCCCTAATAGATTGTCGGTCCTTTTATTGACCGATATATGTTTTTTTGATAGAATTTACATATATTTTGATAATAATTTTGTACCAAGGAGATGCGCTGTGATGCTCAGGCTGTGGACTTCGTGTGTTGACATTGAAGACGTGCTGGCTATCGGTGTATCCTGACGGGCAGATACCCAAAGGCAACTGGCGTTGTTTTTGGGTTTTGTTTTTTTTGAGGAGGGTCTTATGAAAGTCGGATTGATTATGGGCAGTGATTCGGATTTACCGGTCATGCAAAAAGCACTGGATGTGTTTAAAGACTTTGACGTAGCCTGTGAAGTTGTGTTGGCTTCTGCGCACCGTACGCCTGAAGTAGTCAAAGAATTTGCAGGCGGCGCAAAAGACCGCGGCTTAAGCTGCATCGTTGCCGGCGCCGGGATGGCGGCACATTTGGCCGGGGTTGTTGCCAGCTTTACGACGCTCCCCGTTATCGGCGTACCCCTTGAAGGCGGCAGTCTGAAAGGGATGGACGCCTTATTGGCCATGGTTCAGATGCCGTCCGGCATTCCGGTCGCTACTGTTGCCATCAATGGGGCCAAAAACGCCGCCTTACTGGCATTGCAGATCGGTGCTGTCAGTGATCCGGTTTTAGCGGCGAAATACCAAGCGTATCGTGACGATATGACGCGTCAGGTTATCGCTAAAAACGAAAAATTGCAGGCTTCATTACTATAGTATCAGGGGAAACGTAAGTGCGTAGAGGAGGGTTTCATGTTTTACGATCCGATTTGGGATAAGCAGCATGAAGAATGTGGCGTAATAGGTATTTATGATAGGAACTTGGATATTCCCAGATATCTTTATTGGGGTCTTTTCGCCTTGCAGCATAGAGGACAGGAAAGCGGCGGTATGGCACTGATTAACGGGTCCGATATCCGTACGTATCGCGGCATGGGGCTGATCAGCACCGTTTTTGAGAAAGGGGTTCCTCAGGAAGAAGGCCATATCGGGATTGGGCATGTCCGCTATTCGACGACGGGCTCCAATAATCCGCGAAATATACAGCCTTTAGCTGTATACACGGCAATGGGCGAGATTGCCTTGGCGCATAACGGAAATTTAACGAACACGCGCGCTTTGCGGGAAGAGCTTGACAAGGCGGGCGCCACTTTTCAAACGACGATGGACAGCGAGATCATCGTTAATCTGATTAGTCGCAGTCGGAAAGAGACCTTTGAAGAGCGGATTATTGAGAGCATGAATCGGGTACAAGGCGCTTTCTCTCTTGTCCTGATGACGAAGGATAAGTTGTACGGCATTCGCGATCCTTATGGATTTAGACCGCTTTGCATCGGCAGGACTTCTGAAGGCGGCTGGGTTTTGGCCTCGGAAACCTGTGCGCTTGACGCCATCGGGGCCACCTTTGTCCGGGATGTCAAGGCAGGGGAATTTATCGAGATCAGCGAAGCCGGTATCAAGGCGACGCGCTATGCCGAAGCCGGCAGGAAACAGGTCTGTTCGTTTGAATATATTTATTTTGCCCGTCCCGACAGCATTATCGACGGGCAAGATGTTTATCAGGCGCGGCTAAATATGGGCAAAGAAATGTGGGCGGAAACTCAATATGACGCCGATCTTATCATCCCCGTTCCGGATAGCGGTAACACGGCCGCTATCGGTTATTCCATGGCTTCCGGCATTCCCTTCAACTTTGGCCTGATCAAAAATCGCTACATGGGACGCACCTTTATTAAACCGAATCAAAAACAGCGCGAATTGGCTGTCCGCATGAAACTCAATGTCGTTAAATCCGTTGTCCGGGGAAAACGGATCATCATGGTTGATGATTCCATTGTCCGCGGGACGACGAGCGGCATTATTTGCAAGCTCCTGCGTGAGGCCGGCGCAAAGGAAGTCTATATGTGCGTATCGGCGCCGCCTATCAAGTATCCTTGCTTTTACGGCATTGATACGTCTGTTCGCAAAGAACTGATTGCGTCGGCGCTGGATGAAGAAGCGATCCGGAAATATATCGGCGTCGATAAGCTCCACTTCATTACGCTGGAAGGTCTGGACAGGGCGCTTGTCGGTATTCCCCGTGAAGATATGTGTCTGGCTTGCTTTAATAACGATTACCCCACGACGATTCCCGTCAGCACTGAGGAAGGAGAAAAATATGCGCTCGAATGATGAAACGAAGAAGACCTTAACCTACGCTGATGCAGGTGTTGACATTGATGCCGGCAATAAGGCGGTCGAATTGATGAAGGACTCCGTAAAAGCTACGTATCGTCCTGAAGTGCTCGGCGATCTCGGCGGTTTCGGCGGTCTCTTTTCTTTAATAAACAGTGACATCAAGAAGCCGGTTTTGGTGAGCGGGACTGACGGTGTCGGCACTAAGCTGCGTTTGGCTATTCTCATGAATAAACATGATACCGTCGGACAGGACTGTGTGGCCATGTCTATTAATGATGTGCTCGTGCAAGGCGCGGAGCCGTTGTTCTTCCTCGATTACATTGCAGTCGGTAAGCTGGATCCCGTTCAGGTTGCGACGATCGTCAAAGGTGTCGCCGCCGCCTGCCGGGAATCCGGATGTGCGCTTCTTGGTGGCGAAACGGCTGAAATGGCAGGATTTTATGCCAAAGACGATTATGACCTGGCCGGTTTCGGCGTTGGCATTGTCGATCGTGACAAGATCATTACCGGTGAAACGATCGGCGCAAATGACGTGTTGATCGGGTTGCCTTCTACAGGGATTCATTCCAACGGCTTTTCGTTGGTCCGTAAGATTGTCTTTGAACGGATGAACATGCAGCCGGATCAGTACGTTGATGAATTGGGCATGTCGATCGGGGAATGTCTATTGACGCCGACGCGGCTTTATCCGAAGGTATGTCTGCCCATTATTCGCAATTTTGACGTCAAGGGCATGGTGCACAA